>JAUVBH010000097.1 GCA_030591285.1 Thermoplasmatota archaeon | reverse complement strand
TTTCCGTCCTGACCACAGGGGCCCCGAACGTGATATCAGAAAGCTCTGCAGAATAATCAGGACACATGGAACAACGGGTCCATTTCTTGCCCAATCCCATCTGTGGGAGGAAACGAGGCATTTTCATCTCCTTCACATCCTTTCCTCCATCCCTCTTTACGACCTCTAATCGAATCCTTGTGGATGACACCTTCCTGTAACTGAAGGACCTTATCTCTTCTGGATCGGTCCCCACCAGTTTGTTGATCCTCTTCTTCCAGGTCTCTTCATCCGTTTGGGGGGACCCGCAGTTCAGACCGATGACATATTTCACTTTCCTTGTAAGCTCCTTTGTTTGTGGAAGTAACTCCATTTTCCTGAAACCCTGAATGGCACACGGGAGACCTACGATTGCTGCGGACGAGATAGTGGGATCTTCTGCGATCTCCTTCAATCGGGTCAGTACCGGAGAGAAAACATACTTAGATGATGCAAGCGACATGATCTCTTCTTTGGTCCTGGCGATCTTTCCATCGCCTATGGATAGATACCCATTTCCGTTCCAATCCGTCAGCAGAGCAGCATCAATGAGCCCCGACTCCAATGCAGCCACAAGGACAGAGGTTATTCTGCCCCCGTAATATCCAACCCTGAGGATCTCTTTGTGTTTTGAGGTCAACTGGACCCTCTGATCATGGACCCCGTATCTATGTCCATGAACGGTCTTCCTTGATCTTCCGAAAAGATCTTTCTCGTGTTTGGAAAGGTCCATCCCTTCCCCCGGGCAGACCTTCAGGCAGATGCCGCAACTTATGCACTCCCCGGTCAATTCGATGGAGTTTGGACCATATGTCAATACCCCAACGGGACATGATGCAACACAGGTTCCACATCTTGTGCAAAGATCAGTATCAATGACCGTTTTCTTGAGCTCTGGAAATCCTCCTTCAGACAAAACACCACCCTCTCCTATGATCACTCTTCTTCCAGGTCGTCATCGTCCTCGTATTCGTCATCCATGGCGTCCATATCTTCATCATATAGATCGTCAGCCTCTTCAAGCTCCGATCTAACCTGCTCATCAGCGCCGGTCCTTTTCAGATAGAGGAATCCAAGGAAAAGAAGAAGTATTATTGCCAGGGCAATACCAGCACCACCAAGTGAATACTTCAACAGGTCTCCTTTGTCAGAGAGACCAGATCCTCCGGTCTCCCCTTTCACTGTTACGTTGAAGGTCATATACATTGTATTCAAACCATCAGATACGAACACCTTGACATTGTTGGTCCCTTGGTGTTCGGAGGATCCGTTTATGAACAACATTCCATCCTCATCGATCCACACGAACAACCTGCTGGAACCAAAGGTTAAGATCTCGCCCTCCTCATCGAACACTTCCAGCTGGAAATTCTTCTGTTCTCCTACGAGGATGTCGGTATCGGACAATTGACCGATGGTGGGTGGATCGTTGACCTCGATAACAGTTATTCTCAACACAAGGGTTGTGGATCCGCCATCTGTATCCTTAACCTTTACCGTATGATCCATGGTACCCACGTCATCCTGGATCGGGCTCCAGGTCACATTTCCAGAGAGACCATCCACAGTGAGATGTTGTCCGGAATATTCGAAGATGAGGCCGTTGCTGTCAATATCATCTCCCCTGAGAACAAAATGGAAGGGTTCATCCTCCAAAATGGTAAGCTCGATCAGACCCTGAACAGCATCAACGAAGTAAGGATCATCGTTTACAGGTCTGACAGATACATTTACGATCAAAATATCAAGGCTCAATCCATCGAAAACCGATATCTCGATACTGGTCTCCCCAAACCAGTTCTTCCAGGGGTCACAGGTCAGGAATACACCATCTTCCCCATCATTTGATATTGTCGCGGTTAAATTTTCAGAGGAGAGTATCTCGAATTTGAGGGTTTGGATATGGTTATCATCATCCGAGACCAGAGTATCGATCCTCAATCTATTGTTTTTAGAATCCTCCAGGATCGCCATTGCAGCTTCATCGATCCATCTGGGAGGATAGTTCACCACAAGAAGGGATCTTTCAGGTTCATCAATGAAATCAGAGGGATATCTGTCCAGGGGATCCATTAAAAGATATAGGATACCGTCATTTTCAGGGGTTTCGAAATGGATGCTGCCGTTTCCGTAACTGTCCACTGGAATATCATTTACGGATATGATATCGGACAGAGCTGTTCCGTTTATCTCAGGATCACCCGTGAAAAGCTGGATCTCGATCGAACCGGGAATGAGTCCAACGTTCAGGATATTATAGTCAATTGAGATCATGGAACCTGGAGGAGATATGGATGATGGTCTGATGATCCCGGAGCCTTGATTGAAAAGGAAGCTTGGGCCTACCGTGTCAAATTCGATCTCCAATTCGTTATTGTACGGATCGACCTCGGGAGAACTGGAATCAACTATCAGTGAAAAGAGATGGTTTCCAGGTCTCACCGTCCAGTTGAAACCGGTGAGAACCTCCTCTCCAGGTGAGATGTCCCCCAATGGGATCGAGACATAATGACCTGTCGGATCACCATTCCCGCCATTGTAGATCACATGAAGCGCAACGTCTTCAGAATCCATCCCCCCATGGTTGGTAACCTCCAGCTCAATGTCTACAAGGTCACCTAATGAGTATACTTCAGGGCTGATGGAATAAGTAGAGGATAACACCACATCCGAGACAGCTGGTTCAACCTCGTATCTGTAGAAAGCTGGAACCATATTGTGACCTGAGAGTGTCAGATTGATCTGGGATGAGGTGCCAAGATCGATCGTTGCGTTCACCCATCCATTCTCATTCCCTGTCAGGACCATGTAAATATCGTCGTTGTAGATGGTCACGGTGGGTTTATTCACAGGATCGAGATCCCGGTCCAGAACCTGGAACCTGACAGTATGGTTCCCCGTATAGAAATCGGTCATAATGGCAGTATCTACCATGAACCTTTCAGCTGGAGCTGTATAGATATCCACCCATGGATCCCCAAGCAGGATGTAGGCATACAGCATACCAAGAATGGTCTCCTTGATCTCCATGGTTGGTGAGAGCCATTTGTTCTCATACTGCTCCTTCAGCAGGAACATCGCCTTTCCAGGTCTGGTGTCACCCGATTTGAAAAAAAGCTTCCAGAACTCCTCATCGAGATACCAGTTGCCCCAGGAAAGTGATGTCTCCTCACCCCGTGCAGAGGTCCCTGTTGATGAGATAAGACCTATCACCCCGCCGGTGGGAGATGTCAGCCAGGTCTCCAGGGATCGATCGTTGTAAGCTCCCTCATCGAAGAATTTGGCAGTATCGCAGGTGGATGCATACATGAAAGGCATCATGTCAGAATTGGTGAATATCGAATGATCAGCATAGGACATGGGTTCGTTCCATCTCCAATTAGATCCATTTCCCGTTGGCGGTCCATAATCGTTCAATGCATAGGCCTCGTATCTTGCCTGACCAACGAAATTTATCATTGAAGCCCCATTGTTGAGATCAGTGAGCATATTTCCCCTATAGAGGGTATCTCTTCCATCACCCACAGTATAGTTTCCCCCTTCCAACTGTGGATAGTCATATAGACTTTTGACCTCAAGTTCTGGGGGTAGGTTGGCTTCAACCTTCTTTCCAACCTTGTAGGCGTTGGACTTGTGGTCCCAGTATCTGTTCTCACCGGATTCCAGATTTGGAGGTTCCATCAATGAACCCCAATTGAGGAATCTTCCCATCCAGGAACCAACCGGGGGATTCCTCTCATACCTGATCAATTTGGAAATGTAATTTGCTGCATGGACCTCGGTAGATGCGGGTAGTCTGCCAACGGTTATATCCCAGTCCAGGTCACCATCCACAACTCCCTGGACAGAATATTCTCCGTATCTCCCATCCTGGTCTGTATCCCAATCATGATCGAGTCCTGCGTAGTAAACGTCGCTGTAGTAGTAGTTGTGGAAGGGTTGTCCCCGGTCGTATGCGTAATGCCATAGAGCTCTGGGACGAAGATGTTCTGAATCACCAACGATGAAAAGCCACTTGAAGGATGGATAGGCCTGGTGAAGGGACCTGAGGAAATTGTGGACCTTCTGCTCTCTGTCAACACCGGTATAGTTCGATTCGATGGAATCGATGGTGTAGATCTTGGAGGGCAATCCCAGTTTGGTACGGTGAACGGCCAGAGGGATCAGCTCTTCCTTGAACTCATCAGGGCAGATCATCACATATCTTGGATCCAGATCAGGAAAGTTAACAGAGAGTGGGACCTCATCGACAAGCACACCTTCTGCCCGTGTTGGTGGTGTGACCTTGGTTGGTTCAGATATGACCAGCGGGAAGATATTCACCAGAAGTAGGAGTATCACTATCATGGATAATACTGGAACGGTCACCGATATCTGACCGCTCCTTCTTCTGACTGGGTATTTCATGTTCGGGCCCCTAATAGTGCCATCAGATAAAGAAGAGATATCATTTTCGGTTATTTGTCATACTATTCGGCTGGAATTCTCAGATCGTTCCAGGTCCGATATCTGCCCCGGTCCCCCAATCAGGATGTTGTCTGAGTGACGAATCTATTGGCAGATAGTAGATGAGATACTCTCTGACCTCATCATCCAGATAGAAGTCATCATACTGGATCGTGGCCTTCAATCTGTAGTTGGTCTCCACGAAATCAACAAAACCACTCATCTCCTCAAGACGGTAGGTAATGATCACAGCTTCAACCCTGAACTTGATGCAGGTGTCGTTCAGCTCATCATTGGTAATAACAGGGTACTGCAGTTCCGCAACGTTCACCAGATTAGGGGGAACAAGCCGATCTGCTTTCACAGTAACCAGTGGATCACCGGAAATTACGAAGTCACCCTCTTCTGTGATCTCCATAACGATGGCTGCAGCCCTATGATCCATGGTTGAACTGCTCTCCTTCACCACCCATGAAAATCCTCCTCCGATCACGGCAGTGAGAAGGATCAGGGTGACCTCGGCATAGACGATCATCTTTTTGGAGATATTTGGTATCCTTCTGAGGAACTTTCTCCTGGACCACCATTTGGTGAAGGCGATCACACCCACACCAGCAGTAAGGGATATCACAGGTGAAAGGAAGATCAGATGATGGATCCAGGTGGTTGCCTGGAACATGAACCAGAAAAGATAGAGAGCGGAGATCAGAAGGATCACCCCCTCGGGTCTCCTGTATGTGGTTTTGATCCCGAAAAGGAAGAACGGGACCGCCACAGCATTCAACAGTATGAAAAGACCAAAGAATGCGAGTTTTGTCGCGAATGGTGCGACAGGTCTGTTCAATTGATTGAGGACAGTTCCCTCCAAAACCTCCATCACACCGTACCTGGCCATAATGAAAAGTACGACAAGGAAGAACGAAAGGGTATAGATGAGAAGATGATTGAAACCAACTTTGGTCCGTCCTGGAGGAATGAACCTTTTCAGATCCAACTTCGACAACATCCCCCATTCTGACATCCAATCATACAACAGGATCATTCCAATAGCACCTGTCGCTATCAGTCCGAAAAGCTTGATCATGGAAGCAATTCCCAGTGCGGCCCCCATCAACAACAGGATCCTTTTTCTACCACTCTGTCTGAACTTCACCAGAAGGGCTACTCCAATTGTAACCCAAAACAGACAGAACATATCCAGGGAGGCAAGTCTAGCTTCGTGGAGGAACATAAGGTCCAGAGCTGCGAAGGCACCCGCTGCAACCATTACATGCCTGCCTCCTATTCGGAAACCGGCCCACATGATCAGGGCCATGATCCCCAGAGAGCAGATCGTTGAAAAGAGGCGGAAGATAACAGGGTCGGTTTCAATGATCCCATAGATAGTAAGCATCAACGGGGCTTGAACTGTGTTGATCTGGGAATACAGCTCATAACCAAAATCCGCCATTCTACCGGTCATGATATCGATACCTTCATCGACACCGTTGGGGAGAACCCCCTTGGAAATATAGAAGACCCGGGGAATGGTGGCAATAAGCAGGATTATGAAGGCCAGCATCTTGTTGCTGTGCTTGGAATGGAGCAATCTATCCAGGACCCGGGCGGGAAGGTGCCCTCTGGATGTGATCTCTTCCGAGCCTTCCTTATCCATCTTGTACCCGTTGGTCCGAAAAAGCTTGTGATTATAACTTTTTTGGCGTATATCCTATTAAGAATGTGAAAATATAAGTCCAAATATTGTTCCATATGGTATATATTAGCACAAGAGCATGACCTTTTACGAGAGAATCCTCTCAACCACCAATAGTGGAAGGTTCCGAAGGAGGGGCGCATCCACACCAGGAGGTATTCAGATGTCCTT
>JAUVBH010000079.1 GCA_030591285.1 Thermoplasmatota archaeon | reverse complement strand
AGCAAATTCTTTCCGTCGAGAAGGAATGGAAGGACAGATGGATCTATGACAACGAAACCTTTTTTAGGTGTGAATCCAGATCTTGCCAGTCTTTTTCCACCCGCTTCCCTCATGATCAATGTGCTTGTCTGTGTTTTGTTTGAGAATTGAATGGAACAGATCACATTTCCATCGAGGATTATCTCTTCCAATCTGTCCGGTCCAGGACATGGATTCAGTAGGATCGGTGAAACCTCTCCGATCAGTTTTCCACCTGTATCTGGACCCCATTGTCTATCAGCGATGGTTAGAACTTCCTTGATATCATAGACGAATGCAGGTCTGATATCTCCTGGCGGAGTGTAGCTAACATCCTGTGACATCTCTGAGCAGGTCGGACATGTCTTGCCGTAGATGAGTGGGGATCTGCATTTATTACACCATTTGAGGTCCATTCTGCCGTGGTAAACTCGTGACATCTTAACATAGGGCCATTTACCCTGATGTTATAGAACTTGCGGTTTAGTAGAGTGGTTTTCAGATTTTCAGATGGAATAATTTAATTAACTCCTCCTCAATCTGACCGTGGTGCCCAATTGAACGAGATCGCAAAGCATGTAACTCTCCTCTTTGTGGCTGTAAGCGCAGCTGATAAAAAAATCCTTGAGGAAGAGGTCTTCGTGATGGAGAAATGTGCCATGGATTACGGCATTGATGAAGACCATTGGGAGAAAGCCTTGAACGAATCATTCATTCTCTATTTCAACGAGGGAGATGCGGCCATCTCACATTCTATATTCGCTCTTTCAAAAACCCTCGATAAGGAGAAGAAAAGGGAACTGGCCGAGGACCTTCTGGCAATCGCTCTTGCAGATGATATTCTGCATGAAAAGGAGAAATTGGTCCTGAAAATGGTTTGCAGGGGTTTCGATGTGCACCTGAAGGTTCCCAGGGAGTTCCAGATCAACTGTGAATGATCTGAAGCTTATTGATCATCTCCAAGGGAATCGAACATTGTCAATCCTTCCCCTGTTGCTTCATCCTTTTTATTCTCGGGATGTGCTCTTTTCATAAGGTCATCGCAGGAGGGTTGATCACTATCAAACTTTACAAGTTGCAGTGGACTCATAACCTGTAGACCTTCCTCATGAAAGATCATCAGTACACTTTCCATAACCGATGATCGAATGAAGAGCATATTGGTAGGGTCGTCAACATAAGCTCTTAATCTGTAAACAACTGCATGGTCCAAGAATTCCCTAACGAGTACCTTTGGTACTTGATCTTTGATAACACCAGGACTGGTGAGAGCCGCTCGTTTAAGAAGTGGTCTTACTGTCTTCGGACTGATATCATATCCCAATCCTACATCTATTACCACTGCGTATCCGCCCTCTTTTGCCGATCTAGTAAAATTCATTATATTATTGGCAAGGATGTTATTATTTGGAATTTCTATGATCCTGTTCTCCAGGTCCTTAATGGTCGTAAACATTATCCCGATCTTCTGTACGAAACCGATCATGTCTCCGACCATGACCCGATCTCCCACATCGAAGGGTTTCATGCTCATCAAGACCAGACCTGACAACATATTCCCTATGGAACCAGTTGCTGCGAAGGAGACAACAAGACCTATTATCATCGAGATGACCAGGATGAAGGTTGTCCCGATATCACCAAGACCACCAATGGAAAACAAAGTGTAAAGGAAGATCAGACTGATGACAAAATAGACAAGAATAGTTGTTCCCTTTTGGGTCATGGAGACTATTTGGGGGCTCATTTTCGTTGACCTCGAACCCAGCTCCTTGAAGAATATATCAACAAATTTCTTTATGAAGAAAGTGAAGACTACAAGAATGACCAGGAATCCAAGTTTACCCCCGTTCCTTCCAAAGAAACTACCAAACGCATCAAGGATCTCCTGTTTCAAACCAAAAGCGGATAGTATCAATACAACGATCAGAATCAAAGCTATTATAATGATAAGATATCTGAAAATGATCGAGATCATTGATATAAGCTGTTGAGGTATGGTTTTTGATGTTGTATTTTTCTTGATCTTGAACCGGTCCCAGAGATCCTTGTTTGCATGAAGAAGTAATCGAGATATGAAGATCACAATGATGATCCCGACCCCGGGTCCGGATATCTGCTTCATCAGTCCCCAGCTATATTTTTCAATATCAGGGAACATATTTGATATCTGGTAGGATACTATTAGAAAAGCTCCAATCACGATAAGACTTACGATAAAGGTTCTTGAGATAGAAAACCAATCAGATTCAAGAAACTTCGTTTTTCTTCTTTTGAAGAAAGAAACAATAGCCAGGAATCCAAAATATAAGATAATGATCATCAAGATCGTTAACAACAATAGAATAATGTTAAACCAGTGTTCCTGGAGGAATCCGGTTGTTTCATCCAGGGTTAGGATCGGTTTTGAGATAGAGACCTCGGTATTCAGTTCAAGATCATATTCGACCCCCCATGCAAAGGTGTAGTTATCTTCATATTCCAATTCATTTTCATAGAATATCTGAAGAAGGTATTCACCTGGTTCGACAACGGTTGTGAAATGCCCATCTTCATCCGTTGTCATGTTGCAGCACAGGTAATGCTTATTCCTCATTGCCAGGACGACAGTCGCCTCTTCCAGGGCCTCTCCGTCATCGTCCATAACCTTCCCTTTGATGTGAGCTTTCAGCGGTCTTGCAGGATCGACAGTGAAGGCAAGGTACTCCTGAGTATCATGGTCAAGGTCGAATTCAGTTCTGTTGACAAGTTCACCAACTGATGTGTAAATGGAGATCGTGAATAGTTTTGAAGGGAGTTGAACAGAATATTCACCAGATATGTTTGTCTTGACATCCAGTGTATCGAAGAAAGGGGCCGAAAAACTTACTGTAAAATTATCCAGAGGGAGCCCTGTTCCTGTGTCTATTACCTTACCTTCGACAATGGAATTGAAACTGGACAATCCCGACACATCTTCCCTATCACCAACAGGAGAAGCAAAAACCATTGATATCAGAGTTGCCAAGAGAACGATGGATACCAGACTCTTCCTCAACACTTTGATATGAGATCCCCCACGATGAAATGGAACATTCACGTCCATATTAAATGGTTACTGCGATTTCCTTTTGGAGGAGAGGGCCAGGAAGACAACAATTGCGACTACTACCAGAAGCGATACGATACCGATCACGAAGATCGCTATCAAGACCAAGGGGCTCAAACCACTCTTCTTTTTCCCCTCTTCTTCCGTTTCTATGGGTACTTCATCATCATCATCCGCAAAGGGGTCTTCCAGCATTCCTTCATCGATCATGAACTGGAGAATTGCAGTATAGAAGTGGTCTGATATGTCAAAGGCTTCCTGCCCCCATGCTCCAGTTTCGTTATAGGACCTTGCAATGAAATACAGTTTCGTCTCTGCCAGAGCAGTTGTGAGGTTTGCCAGATCGAAGTTCTCAGTGGATATATTTCCCGTCTCAACTCCGAACATACTGCCGATCTGTGATATCGCCCCTTCGATCCCTCCATTAGCGGACATCGAGAACCAGACATCAAAGGACCAATTACTCCACGCATAGGGACCTTCTTCTTGCTCCAGGGTACTACCGTAAATGAAAAGGAAAACCGTTCCCTCCTCGAACCAGAAATCCTCCGCGACCTCGATATTGGTCCCATTCAATCCACCAAAGGTGACTTCCACCCTTTCCGTTCCTTCGGGGGCGGAACCATTTGCATCAAGGGTGAACTTGAATATTCCGGTTGAGTTTTTTATCTCCAGTTCCACATTATCAATTTCCGGACGATCCCAACCTCCCTGTTCAAGTTCCGGAGTATCCTCACCCCATACAACCATTCCAGAGGATATGATCATCATCCCCATCAGGGAGATCAAAATAACCGCTTGCAATTTGGTTCTCATTCCATCACCTTCTCTCTCATCATTTTGACCAATCTCTCTGCAATTGGTTGGAGGTTGACAATATCCTCCATGTTATATTTCAGTAATAGTTTTAGTGCGTTTCTATTCGATTCTCGTTCATATAAATGCCACAACCTGACCGCATCCTCACCTGACATGCCCTTGACATCCTCCGGTCTTGCCAATCCCATTTGGACCTCAAGCGATTTCAAACCACCTGAATAACCGCATTTTTTGGCCAGGAACCGAAGGTCAAGATGCGGGACGGAAGGAACCGTCCCTGGAAATTGCCACTCGATCATTGGAAGGTCGAAGCTTGCACCATTGAACGTGACAAGCATTGTAGCATCACTCAGAAGTGTTTTTACATCGTTTGAATGGAGATCCTTCCCTCTAACCAGGGCATTGAAATCCTTCCCATTGTAGGCACCTACGACGGTGATAGGTGAATATCTTCTCGTTCCAGTTGTTTCGATGTCCAGATAAACAATGTTTTCCGAGAAATCCTCCCACAACCTCCAATTCTCAGATGATCTGAACAATCGAGAGAAGAATGGAAGATCCCTATCATCAAGCTTTTTAGAGATGTCTCTGATGATCTTATCAGAGCTGGCCTTCCTCTCTCCCTTCATCGGTCCTGCTTTATCACATTTGAGGAAATCATTCCAATCGAGAATACCATCTCCCCATATCCTGCGCTCAGTGGAGGGTCCTACCCCCGGTAAAAAAATATAACTTCTTCTCAGCATGAGTTCACCATTGTATCTTGCTACTGTGGAACATATCTAGGGACAAGTTCGTTCTTCAATCCAACAAGGTCAAGTATCCTGCCTGCAAAACCTCTCTGAAGATCTTTGATGGAATCTGATCCAAGATTGTAAAATGGAGGTGATGCTGGCATTATTATTGCACCCCAGGATGAGAGTTCGTAAATAGCCTTGAGAACCGGAGTAGGTAAAGGTGTCTCTCTTATCACCATGATCAGATCCCTCCTTTCCTTAAGAGCAACTGAAGCACATCTTGTGGTAAGATTGTCAGATATCCCTGAATGGATCTTACCTGCAGTTGAAGTTGAGCATGGGCAGATTATCAGATCATCAAATCCATTGGACCCGGAGGCAATAGGGTGGTCCAACCTGGAGTTTGGAACTATTTCATCCGCGATCTCCTTCAGTGTTGAGAGTTCCTCTCCTGTTTCACTCTTAAGTATCGACAAGGATGTATCGTTGTAAATAACGGTCAAATGAACATTACATTCGATAGATCTGATCGCCCTGACAAGCTCAAGACCATATCCAGCTCCTGAAGCTCCTGTCATGGATACAACGACCTTTCTGTTGGTCATACTGCCAGTAAGGACTAACAAGTATCAATCATTTATCATTGAAAAAGAAAAAAAATGGAGGGCCGAAACGACCCTCCGATCATACATCATCACTGCAGGGGGGGTCTCTTTTTCAGAGGTTGTGCTGGTGGGAGCCCCCTCTGCACAGGTCCTCCTTGCATCTGGGGTGGTGCTTGTCCTGGAGGTACTTGCTGGGCTTGTGGAGGAGCTTGTCCCGGTGGTGGTGTTCTGGGTCCCTGCGGTGGTGCTTGTCCATGTTGTTGCATTTGCTTGACCTGCTCTTCGAATAGTACTGCGCCGATGAGGACATTTCCTCCTCCCGCATCCTTCACTGCTTCTTCATCATATTCTTCTGCAGCATCCATCAATGCATCCATGGAGTCAGCCAGGGCACCCTCGTCCACTTCTTCTGCATCTATTGAAGTAACATTCGGATCGATGGACTGGGCTTCGACTTCCATAGCCTCGCCGAATTCCAGAGTGGAACCGCCCGTTTCATCGAACATTGGACCAGTACCGGATTCCCAGGCAGGACCGGTTGGTGTCTTCTCCTCATCCTCCTCTGCCTCTGATTTATTACCGTCTCCCTTCACGAGGTTCTGTTTTCCTTCCTCGTGGTATATTTGTCCACCAAGATCCAGGGTCAGGTCATCAAGGGTTGATTGGTCAGGACCGACAGCATCACCTGCTTTCTGGACACCATATAGGCCTGAAAGTTCTTGCTGTCTCTTTTCCATCTCTTCAACTCTCTTTTCCAATTCCTCATCTTCCTGATCATCCTTCTTTTTGGACATTCGAAGTACAACAAGAACGCTGATCCCGATACCCAGGACGATCACCACAACGGCGATAATAATAATCAACAGGAATAATGGGATCTTGTCTAGTAGTCCCTCGTTCTCTGATGAATCGATATCTTCTGGAGGTTCAGTATAAGGATGTCCAGGGTAGACCTTTTCATCGTTGGGATTGACCTCGTTGGATCTAATGGTGTAGGGAACCCTTTTCTCCTCTTCATATTGGGGAACCTGGAAACCTATTTCCTGGATATTGGTATATCCGTCACCATCTTCATCGACATTGGGTTCGTGGTCGAGGTTATTCCAGAAGTATTTCTCCCTTTTATCAGGCATTCCATCGTTGTCATTGTCATCATCTGACCAGACCCATTGCTGTATCTGGTACCAGATGTTGACCGTCTCGGTGATCCTATCGGACACTGTCAGATTGATAAGGAATTTCTCGCTCTGCAGGATGGAGACATTTGCGTTGGATGGTTGGAACCTGACCATTATCCTCTTTCCATAGAGAGTGAAGTTCTGGCCTGAGAGATCGTTGGTAATGGTCCATGTATAGTTCAGAACATCATTATCTCGATCTTTCCCAAATCCTTCGTACATGACATCCTCGCCCCATTCGGCCTGAACCTTTTGTCCGCCCAACTTGTTTCCCCATTCGTTGATATCCTCTTTGTCGAATATATAATCGACACTTATCCTTCCAGTTCCGGGGATCCACTCTGGTGGGTCCTGTATGTTCAGGATGGTGATGTTCACGAAAAGTTCAGATTGTTCATCTTTTGCTTTATCCCTGATATTCAGAACGAATTCAATGAATCCGTTTACGGCATCCCGTTCGGTAGCAACGACTGTAACTGTCCATTCTGAAAATACAGTGTGGTTAAGGTTTATATTGGTCGTTTTCTTGATATCCGGTCTGTCAGATGTTGATGAAAGACTTAGAACATCACCAAAATCAATGTCGGCTCCGGTGACATTAAACCTCAGTGTTCCTTTTTCAAATACTGAGAATTCAACACGATCCCCACTCTTTTCCACAATATTTCTATCAGCTGTAACGAAAAATGGCCGATCGTTGACGTTCTCGACCGGAATGTAAAGAGTGATATTCTTCAATCCTCCATTGAGATCTGAAGCAGTTATTGTGATGTTAAGTTCTGGGACGTCATCATTGGT
>JAUVBH010000303.1 GCA_030591285.1 Thermoplasmatota archaeon | reverse complement strand
GTGGTGTTTTGATCAAGATGTTCCAGGGGAACGAAGTTGATGAACTGGTGGAGGAGTTCGGGGACAAGTTCCACAATTTCGATCGTATGAAACCCAGGTCATCATTGAGCAAATCCATTGAGATATTTTTGGTGTTCAGAGGATTCAAAAATGACCGGCAGACTGACGATGGGTCTATATAATTCACTGGACCCAAAGAAATTCGCAGAAGCCCATCGGAGGGCCCTGGCCAGAGCAGCTCCTGTGGCTGCAGCTTTCAACTGCAATCTGGTTGTATTCGGATTCCCGTTCGATAATGACCTCCGGACCCCCAAGGAGATCTCTGATTGGTTGATCACTACCACCTCCATCGGCCAGGGAGGGGACTGGATCGTGAAATTGGCAGAGGAGGGAAGGTTCAATTCATTCCCTTATCCCAAGGGGGGTTTCCCTCCACAATTGGGCAAGGTTGTGGTAGCCACAAGAAAACCCGAGGGAAAGATATCCATCACACCCAGGGATGCTGCTACATTGTTGAAAGAAGGAAGGTCCCTTCTTCTTGTGTTCGGTCTTGGACCCAGGGGTCTTCCCGATAAGATTATGGATATGGGCGAGTACCACATGGACCTTACCAATAAAGGTGTCAGCTTCGAAACCTGCACTGCTATTGGAGCGGCTCCAGCCAGGATCATGACCTATCTGGATACCCTTTGATCTCAAACCGAAGGCAGCCAGCAGAGATCCGTGTTCTCACAATTGATCAACAGGTCCCTGGAGCAAAGGTCACAATCCGGGACCGATGATTCGCTTGAGGTAGGAGGATTCTCCTCCAAAATGGTACGATATGAATCGAGAAGCTCTCCCTTTGTGAATGTATCCCCGGTATCCATGGCATCCCTGAAGGAGTAATATGCCATCTCCGCAAAGACCGGAGCACCTTCGAATATTGGCTCCTCCTGGTATCCAGAGAACCTTGCCCTGCAGCTTGAGCAGAAGTAGACCATATGGCCCTCAGGTCCTGTGAATGGTAGAAGGACACCGTTCAGACACATCTTACATTCGGCATACTCCATGTTCTTCACCTATAACACCGTAACAAACTTGATGATTTTAACACTAACGGAGGTCCACTTCCACAACTTTATCCATTACTTCAAGCAAGATCTTGTCGAGATCGGCCTTATCTGCCTCTATCTGGACCTGTTTTGCATCAGCGTTTGTTATAGGATATTTGGGTGTTGCGGTGCACCCCGTGGTCCTTTCAATGGACAGGTCGAAGGTTCCGATCTCCTTTCCGATCTTCTCGATATCTAATTTATCGAATCCGATCAGGGGTCGGATGATCGGACTTTTGATCCCTGCCGAAACCGAAGCGAGGTTTGGAAGTGTCTGTGATGCCACCTGTCCCATGGAATCTCCCATGATTATTCCACCGCACTGCCATTTCTGACAGAGTTCGTCAGCCAGAGAGAGCATTGCTTTTTTACAAAGGACACAGGTGTATTTTAGATTGGAATTCTCAACGAAGGAACCCAGTGAGAGGCCATGAGGACCTCTGAACAGTTTCACCTGGTCGGGAAAGAGTTCTTTCAATCTCGAGGCCAGTCTGTTCACCTTCTCAAGCTCATCATCCTCTCCAAAAGGTCTGTTGTCCATGTTGAGTATGTTAACATGGGCCCCAGTTTTCAGCATAACGTAAGTGGCAACGGGGGAATCTATTCCTCCTGACATCAAAGCGATGTATCTCATTGTTCCTCCTCCAGCAGTTTGTCGACCAGACCGTTGAGGGATACTATGTCCTCGGATACGATCATGAACTCATCCGCATACGGGCACTCCTCATCGAGTATTGCTTCCCTGTGCGGTAAGGCCATGATCAATGGATAGAACCTGCATCCTTCGGGTCTGATCTCGTAGATGGTGCAGTCGCCTCCCTCAGTCAGGAAAAAGCACCTACCATCTATGTTCCTGAGCTGATGTGAGTCCTCGTGGTAGAAATCACTTTTCCCAGAACCTTTGATCCTCTCTATGTCCTGGTTTGTCAGGGGCATCTCCGTATTCCTGCAGCAGTGGCTGCATTGGTGCGATCTACAGACATCGCCGATCAAACGGATCTTCCCCCATCCAGGGTCACTCCATTCTGCCCCTGGTAGGTACCTGACCTATCTTCATAGAGATGCTGTGGACTGGAAGATAGTTTCATGTAAACGATCTGGCAGATCCTCTCTCCGATGGGGATGGCAACACTTTCGGGTCCCAGGTTGGTCATGGAGAAGGTAAGTGTTCCTTTGAAACCTGCATCAACAGCACCAAATCCTGCAATTAGACCTCTTCGAATGAATGATGACCTCATCCACAATGTCGCACAGAGGTCCGGGGGGACTTCAAGCTTCTCTTTGGTAGAAACGAGGCACCACCC
>JAUVBH010000253.1 GCA_030591285.1 Thermoplasmatota archaeon | reverse complement strand
GAACCGATCCCTTATCTCCATCCACTATCCTCCCAGGAGGAATTTCTGCTTTCCCAATGTCTGGAATTATTGAGACACATGTTCCTACAAGTATAAGCATCAGCAGAATTGACATGATCCTGGAAGCATTATTGAGCGAATTTAGCACTGACTTCCTTGGTCTAAAAGATAATTTTCTTTCTCTCCCATGGTGCACGATCATCACACCCCGTGTTGGTTTCAGCTAAGAGAATTATATTAAAAGGTTTCTGATATATACATTGAACAATACTCTTTTCGAATACGGACAACCGGTCCATCTGAACTCGGATGGCACATCGGATGATCTGGATTTTGCTTTGAAAGATGATGATGAAGACCTGGAAAGAGGATATTCAATAGAGACCGGCGAATGGAAATGATTTGTTCCGATAGAAAATGTTCTATTCCAAATTGGAAAACTCGTTCTCAGGATAGGCCATCGGAAGAAAGTGTATAAGGAAAATAGATCTAGACAGCTATGACATATCCCCACCAGACCACTCTGTTATCATCCAGGTTCACCACTACAACATAGTATGAGGTTCCTTGAGTAAGCGGTCTGTAATCATCCCGATAGCTCTCTTCCGTGAAGTATTGATCATTACCAACCAGGGTCTTACCTGAGTTCACCGGAGCAGGATCATCACTTGCATCAGGGACATTCGTAGCTGTGATCTTGGAATCCGGGATGGTGAACACTCTCTCTCCATCTATGGTTACCTTGTATTTCTCCCAATTGATGACCTTGTGTGTTGATGATATCTTCAGAGTGGAATATGTGTGGCCTGTACTTCCCCCATCTGAGTCTATCTCTTCGATCCCGGTCGGATCGATCTCCACATCGACCACGAATATTTCCGGTTCACCTTCTGCCAAAGAGGTGTAGTAGCCGGAGATCAGGAACACAGAACCTGCAAGGACCACCGTTATTCCTATCATGAGAATAGTTGCAATAACAGGTGACACCCCTTCTTCATCTATCTTGATGCTTCTCATCAATATTCCACCCTGTATTTCTCCCATGGATCACCCAATGTTTCGGGCCATCCAGACATATTTTAGATGGAGTTATCATGTTATTATTCCTTTCCATCATATGAAGAAATGATCGGTCATTTTTCATGGTCCAGAATACATTTCTTACACCCGATGATATCTTAAATAGGGGCCCGTCCAATTATTGAATGGAACAAATGGGAGGGGTCCTTTTCATGAAGAAGATAATGGCGGTCTTCGTTCTTTTACTTCTGATAGTAGTTCAAATCCTGGTTTTCGAGGGAGGGGGATTGGATCAGGAGATCCATTCGGATGAACCTTTGAACGTCCGCCCGTATATTAGAGAGGATTCCAGTACAATAGCCATCGGGAATGAAGGTTTTGAACTGGAACTCAACAAGGATCTCAAAGGAGGCATCTCGAAGATCATTGACAAGGAAACGGGTATCGATCTCCGTGGGAACAAGGTCCCGCCTGCGATAATCCTGATGATAATGTACTGGACCGGGAGTGAAACCGATATCGTTCTGCAGTGGGATGCAGAGTCTATCACGATCACAAATGAAACGGGATTGTATTTTGCAACGATCACCCTTCAATATCATAAGTTCAGAGGGAACGATCTCAATGCAACCATTACCATTTCCATTGACCGGCAGTTGAATGGCGTCTATTTCGATCTGGATATCCAGAACGATGAAGACTTCGTTATCAAGTCAGTTTTCTTCCCGGTGGTCTGGGGACTGGGGCAGATAGGAGATTCAGCCGAAGATGACAGGGTGTTCTATCCAGGAGGGGACGGGATCGTTGTGAAGAATCCTTTAAATTATCCGGAGCAGCTCTTCATGACGGAGATGTATCCTTCCACTGCTTCGATGCAGATGTTCTGTCATTATGACCCGGATGAAGCCGGTTTATACATGACAACAAATGACGACCAGGGTTATCCAAAGAAACCATCTCTGGATTTCATGGAGTGGAGCGCGATCGAGCATCTTGCAGCTTTCTTTGAGCATCCTGTTGTGGAATATGTCGGGAATGATTACAATATGGATTATACCTGCCAGATAGGAATTTTCCATGGGGGCTGGTATGATGCGGCAGAGATTTACAAGAGCTGGGCCATGACCACAGATTTCATTTCAGCCGGGAAAGTGTACGAGGATAAGGACACACCCGATTGGTGGTCTGAAACATCAGTTGTATGTTCTTCAAATCGTGACGCGGATCTGGTGCATAATACCCTTTCAGAGATAGAGAACATGACAGAGGAGTTCAATGAGCTAACAGGTGTCAACACAACCCATCTGATATTCGCATGGGCCCAGAACGGAGCCTGGTGCGGACCATACTATTTTCCACCTGCTGCAGGTGAAGAGAATTTCACCAATTCAATGGAGAATATCACCGACCTTGGAGGTCATCCATTCCTGTATATCTCTGGAAGTGTTTGGAGAATATCAAGGGGAGATATCGGGTACGAGGATTATGAACTGTTCAACGAGATAGGGGATCAGTGGGTCTGTATCGATCAGAACGGAAATCCGGTCATTGATGCTGGATACCTGATACTGAACTGGACAAGTGCAAGGATGTGCCCCATGACAGATTTCTGGCACGACATGGTGGTCAATAATACCGTTCAATGTTTGGAATTGGGAGTGGATGTCGTGCAGATCGATGAGTTCCCCATCGGTTCAATATATCCCTGCTATAACGCTTCACATGGACATCCACTGGGTTACAACAATGACATAACAGCCGCCTACCGTTCCATTATCAACGATTCAAGGAGAGAAGGGAGAAAGATAAATCCGGATTTCATAATGAGCATGGAAGAACCATGCGAGTTCTACATTCCATTCATGGACACCTATGTGAGCAGGGACAATGCTCCTGAATTCCTGCTCTATCCTTTTGCCCTGGAACAGTTCGGGAACGATGTTGAATTCGTTCCTTTCTTCTCCTACGTTTACCACGAATATATAACTGCTTTTGCGGAACCTATTCCCATGAACTACAACTATCCAGAGCTTTTCATCAATCAGATGAAGAGGTCCCTGGCCAGGGCTTGTGTCTCTGGAGAGATAATCTCAGGAAGTGCAGATGACCAGGACAACTTGTGGCCTGATGTCCTGCAGTTTTACAACACAACTGTCAGGGCTTCAGTTACTTATGCAAATGACTACATGATCAAGGGAAAACCACTGAGACCACCAGAGATCATTGTTCCAGATACTACAGTTGACTGGTTCTTCTATTCTACACAAACTTTAGGGACACCATTCGATGAAAGATCGGTCCTATCCAGTGCCTGGGAAGCCGATAATGGAGATATTGGACATGTTTTTGTCAACTGGATAGATTCAGAGGTCGATTTCGATGTTGAACTTACTT
>JAUVBH010000174.1 GCA_030591285.1 Thermoplasmatota archaeon | reverse complement strand
ATGGAAATAAACTGTTCAGGATTCAGCTGTTCTTCCCTTGTCCAATGAACTGTCCCATTGGGGTGGATAATGATCAGATTCGAATAGAAGCGACCGGTATTATTGAACGCCCCTACGATGATATTACCGTTCTCCGATATCATCGGGGGTGTGGTCCCGGTCTTTCCTGTTCTGGCATACCATCTCAAGGTGCCATTGGCATGATAGGCATATAGCCCACCGTCAAGAGAATGCACATAGATGGTCCCATCTGAAGCCAATGCCGGGGCCTGTGTGAACCCACTGGTGTTTATCGATGTCATCCATTTCTGCTTTCCATATGGGTCGACACAATAGAGGTATCCAGGTTCAGATGTGAAATATAACGATCCCTCTTTGTCAATGACCGGTGTTGAGATCTCACCGAATGCCTTGAACTCCCATGTCAATCTACCGGGATTTCTCGATGTATTCGCATCGGAAAGACCAGTGGTTCCCAGGTCTTTCTTAAACATCGGCCAAGGTGAATCCATCGGGCCTAGGGAAGAAAAATTGCTTTTAGTTTCATTTTTCAGTCCCATTTTAGAGTTCTCATTCTCTGCCTCGGTCAGTGGCAATATTGGAAAAAGTACGATGATAATAAGGATTGGAATAATAGTTCCTGTTATTCTCCTCATCCTTCCCCACCGTGTACAATAATCAACGAGTGCTTATTAACAATTTCTTGTACGGTCCCCAAATCGTTTATCCGAATTAGTGGATTGGAGAACATGGATATCAAGGGGAGCATCCTCGATCTTATCGGGGACACACCAATGGTCTATCTCGATCGTTTTGGGGAGGGGATTGGAGCGAGGATCGCTGCCAAGCTTGAACTGTTCAACCCCTATTCTGTCAAGGACAGACCGATCCTCAAGATGATAGAGGCTGCTGAAAAGGAAGGGAAGATCGATAAGGATACCACCATAATCGAAGCGACTTCAGGGAATACTGGCCTGGCCCTTGCTTTCATCTGTGCTATGAAAGGATACAAGCTCCTGATATGCATGTCAGAGATCCAGTCAGATGAAAGAAAGCAGCTTCTCAAGATGTTCGGGGCCCAGTTGGAGTTGACTCCCGCTGAATTGGGAACAACTGGTTCAAAGAAAAGAGCCCTTGAGCTTCTGGAAGAGATCCCTAATTCATATTACATTGAACAGCATGGAAATCCCAACAATACCCTATCTCACATGGAGACAACTGCTGAAGAGCTTTGGAGAGACACCGATGGTGAGATAGATATCTTCGTCCCAGCCCTTGGAACGACCGGAACAGCAATGGGGGTTTCAGAAGTGATCAAAGCAAGGAAACCTTCCTTCAGGGTGATAGGTACAGAGCCCCATATCGCTCCGATGATATCAAAAGGGATCTTCAAACCTCATAGACAAGCTGGCACAAGTCCGGGGTTCATACCAAAACTCCTGGATCGCTCCAGGATCGATGAGATAATAACAGTCACTGAAGAACAAGCATTCGACACCTGCAGGGAACTTGCAAGGAAAGAAGGACTGTTGGTGGGTATTACTTCCGGGATGAATGCCTTCGTTGCAAGAGAGCTTGCGAAACTTCCCGAGAATGAAGGTAAGCTCATCGTTCCGATGTTCGCTGATACCGGTCAGAGATATCTCAGCGTTGAAGGTCTCTATGACATTTATTGATCATATCTTCCTTCTTGTGAAAAGCAGACCGACCACGATCAGCACAACCAATACAAGTGCGATGCCAAGGATGATGAAGAAGATCGAGTTAGGCCCATCTGTGGAGCTTTTCACCGGTTTGGATTGAGAACTCCTTGGATCTGTGGAATCGTCTTCATCTCCCCATTCTCTATCATCACCAAGGAACTCCTGGAGATTCGTATATTTGTCCCCATCAGGGTCCTGATCACTGTCGAAGGTGAATGGGTCCATTCTGTATTGATACTCCCACCAATCCGGTACACCATCTCCATCAGTATCAAGGGAGTCTGTTATCACGTGGATGGTATGGGTTGCTTCACCGATATTTCCAGCCTCATCACGGGCCTGGATGGTAAGTTTCACCGTTCCAGTTTTTACCTTTGATGTGTCTACTTCAAGCATTATCTCGGCAACATCCAGTTGATCCGTGATATCTGTAGTTCCTGATCCGGAGATACTTAACATGATCTCATCGATCTCAAAGGTTTCTTCAAGGGTCACTCTGATATCGAGTTTGTCCCCTTTCATAACATAAACGACATCCGTGTCGAATTCGATCACTGGTGGTGTACCATCAACTGTGACGAGGATCTCCTCTTCAGTATCCCATCCCACTGCATCTGTGACCCTCAACATGATAACATTATCACCATCATTCAGGTCGAAGGATGTGTCAAGATCGAATGAGAATGAACCAGTTGCGGAGCTATATCTTGCATCAACGAATTCACCATCATTGATCTTCATCTCAAGTGTGTCAAGCCCATGATCATCAGATACTTCTCCAGATATCTCGATGTCCGAATTGGCAGGAACTATCATTCTTCTTGAATGGTCCAATGTTAGAGAGGGTCTCTCCCCATCGAAGTAAATTGGTGAGGAAATAGTTATCTCGTTGTCAGCTTCATCCCTGGCGAAAAGAAAGATCCTATCTTTTCCGGGTTTGGCGTGGCTGGAGGTATATTCGAGATCTAAGGTGAATTTTCCTTTTTCATCAATGTCATCCAGGTCCACAATTTTTTCGGACCTGGGATCCAGGAGAGAGACAGTGACCTCCGATAGAGCAACATTATCCCTTGCCTTTCCCTCAATGATTATCGGTTCTCCGTATTTCAGAACTGCATCCTCTGCTGGAGAGTATATCTCGATCTCAGGAGAGATCCTTTCAACGACTTCGAAATCCAGTGTCAATTCAGCAATATTTTCAAAATAGTCCTCTGCAAAAAGGTGAAGTTGGTGCATACCATGATCCATACTGGATGTTGATATCCCCAGGGAGAATTCAGTGGCTTCTCCACTTACTTCGATGGAACCTCTGTTCCTGGATCCATCGACGGAATATTCCAGCGACTTCACCGAAACCCAGTCATGAACACTACCTTCTACGGTGATTAACTCACCTTCTTTGACCTTATCAATGTCAAGGCTGGCCCTGATCTCTGGGGGTATTGCATCAATAAATTTGACATATGTTCCAACAGTGCTTTCATTGTTTCCAGCGATTCTTGCAAAAATCTGTATTTCAAAAGGAATACTTTCATGACCTTGAACCCGAAAACTCATTGTAACTGACCATCTCATGGTACCATTTTCTCCGGGTTCAACTGTCACTTCTTGCCAATTGTCATATGAAAAAGATACCTCTACCCTGGGACTTGTTCCACCGGTTATCGAACCAGATATCTCAAAGAGTTCCATTATTGAGACTTCCTGCCCATCAACTGGTGTGTCGATCTTGATCGTAGCAACGTCTCTTACAGTAACCTTGAGCTTGACCACTTTGAAGGTCTGCTGGGAGAAACCATTGGAGAGGACATAATTCCACATGGTATCCGTAGCAACCTGTGGAGATATAGAAAAATTATTAACACGTTCCTGGACGAAATAACCCAAGGCAGGAGCGCCGCTCTGGTAGAGTGCTTGGTTTGGTGAGTCGGCCAGGAAGAGATCAATGTTCCCTCCTTCCTGGTAGAGGTCGAATCTACCAGGTGCAACCCTTGCATTTCCTCTGGTTATCTGACCTATTACCTCGAAATCAATTGCATATTCCGGATCTCCAGGTTCAAATGCCGGTATACTGGGGACATGGCCCCCTTGAACTTCAATAACCTGTAATCTGGGAGCTGATTGTGGAAGCCGGAAAATTATGTCATATTCCTCACCGGCAGATGTGTTCAGAGCGATCTCTTCTTGTGTGACTGGGTTAGCTGGATCTGAACCAAGATCGGTCGTATCCGCCCTGCCCCAGTAGTTTCTTTCATCACCAAGTTCGAATGAAACCGTCCCGGTGGAATCTGTAACATCGGAATAGGTCACTGTCCGAATTTCCGGCTGATAAAAATTCTCTGTGTAAACATCTATATCGGCTCCATCCACCGGTAGGTTGTTAAGATCCACTACTTGGGCATTGATGGTGCTTACATCCGAATATCGCGAAGTGACGGACCATGAATATCCATCTCCCCTGCTGTTCCATACGGAGGAGATCGTCTTCCCCCATCCCTTTTCATATGCATGTGGATTATCGATCATTCCATCCCAGTGGTGCCATTCGAGGTCCAGGAACTCATTCCATACATGGTCCTCTGCTGCATTGCTTGTAGCAATGACTGGTATCAAACCAGCTCTTGCAGCGGCGGACCTCATATCCTGATACTCACCACACCGTCCCTGTCCTTTGACATAGATCCTGACAGGCTGAACAGGTCTCTCGTTGTCAGATGTGAAGACCATGGACTTGCTCATCCACCCATTGATCGCTTTGATGGCATCCAGGGTTGTATTCTTTCCAGCAAGGCTGTCCTTCAAAAGAGGCTGCCCTGTCTTGTTGTATACGAAGAACCAATCCCTCCAGTATTTTCCAACAGGT
>JAUVBH010000200.1 GCA_030591285.1 Thermoplasmatota archaeon | reverse complement strand
GATGAGCATCAAGGTCAACCAGAGGGAGATGGAATACAAGGAGGGCGAATCGATAAATCGCCTTCTGAAGAGAATGAGATACATGTTCCCCCTTGTGGTTGTAAAGCTGGATGGGAGGATCATTTCCAGAGATATGTTCATCAAGACAATACTGCATGATGGAGCAGTGGTGGAGGTCATCCATCTAACAAGTGGAGGTTGAAACATGGTGATCAAGGATGAAACAGTAAGAGAAAAGTTCAGAAATAGTTCTGTGGATGGTAATATCACATGTTCTGAGTGTATTGAGATCGCTAAAAATATGGATATCCCCACAAATGAGATAGCCTCCACACTGACCGAGATGCATATCAAGATCATCAAATGCCAGCTTGGATGCTTTCAGTGAGAGTGTGACCGATGATCATCGTTGCTCTGATCGGATTGAAGAAATCTGGAAAAACAACCACTGCCGAAGCTCTTATCAGAGAGTTCAAATCAAGAGGTTACAAGGTCGGCGGTGTTAAGTTCATGACCCGATCGAAGTTCACAGTAGATACAGAGGGTAAGGATACCTGGAGGCATAAAGAAGCCGGCGCGGACTTCGTGGTTTCCCTTTCGGAGAATGAGATGGCCTATATCGAAAGAAGGGAAGGTCACGCTTCTTTGAAAGATGCCATGGAACATATCCCTGCTGATACCGAGATATTGATCTGTGAAGGATTAACAGAAAATGGACCGAATGTCATCAGGATCGTTGTGGCAAAAGAGCAGAAACTGCTGAAAGATACCTTTGAGGTCAGAGGTATCAAAGATGGAGTGATCGCTCTGACGGGAATAATGGCCAACACTGAGAAAGAACATCCAGACTATCCTGTTTTCAACTGCAGAAGTTCAGAAGAGACAGCTCAAATGGTCAACCTTATCCTCCAGGAATCTGAAAAGAGGAAGGTTTAATGGATGTTGTGAGGGGGCCCGATCAGACCGGGTCGCCATCGAATGACGCCTCGAGATATGTCTTGGTGTCATGGACACCAGGAATGTTCCTGATATTCTCTATGATATTGTGTGCAAGGGAGTTTGGGTCCTCAGCTTTAACTCTCAGGATAAAGTCATATTCCCCGAACAGTGGGTGAACTTCCTCTACGAAGTCGTATCCCTGGAGTTTCTTGAAAACACCCTGTTCTTGCCCCGTCTCGCACTGGACCATCACGAATCCGTATATCATGGGTCTACTGATTGATTTAACAGTGGATAAACCTTTTCATGAAAACGATTCGAAAGAAGTGGGAAAAATGACAAGAAGTATGAAAAAAAATATTGGGCATCCCCAAGCGGCCTCTGAGGGCAATAGTTATATTAAAAGCCGTATTTGACCATGCGTTCCCTTCCTTATAAGGGCACACTTCGGGCAATGAAGGAATGACCCATTGGAGTTGGTTTCTTTGGAGAAGAAGATAATGAATAGGTGGATAATCGTAGTTGGAGCTATCCTCATCCAGCTTTGTCTGGGTGCGATCTATGCATGGTCGGTTTTCACACCGCCCCTTGTCGCACCTCTTCCTGATAATGACTTTGCTGATGACCTTGGAACAACAATAATTCTCGAGGTCGAAGGCGAACTCGTGGTGGGTTCTGATGAAATCATCACTCTATCATTTACAGAAGGTGGAAGTCCGTATACGGATTTTTCGAATGTCTCCATTCTTCTGGAATTGAAGGATAAGGACGGAAAAGTGATCAAGAGCGACAAGATGATACCGTACATTGGTTACGTCTATGAAGAAGGGGACCCCATCACTGTAGTCCCGGAAGATGCAGTGGCGAGCGGGAATGATTATACCTTTGATGTGAAGATAACCAAGAGCGGTTCCTGGCATATCGTCATTACTGCCGTCAATGAGGATGGTACGGAAAATTACGAGGTCATGCAGAATGTTGCAACCGGAGAATTCGGTTTCTCCAAGACCCAGTCGCAGATGATCTTCGCAGCGGGTCTTTTCACATTCGCTCTTTTCACCATCTTTGGCGGCCGTCTTTCTAAGAAGTACGGTCCAAGGAAGATGGCAATAGCAGGCGGTATCGTTCTGGGTTCAGGATATATTCTCGCTTCCTTCGTTGGCAGCAACTTCTACATGATGCTTGTTTCCATCGGTATTCTCGGCGGAGCAGGTATTGGTCTCGCTTACGTGGTTCCCATAGCTGTTGGCGTGAAATGGTTCCCCGATAAGAAAGGAATGATCTCTGGACTTGCTGTTGCGGGATTTGGATTTGGAGCATTGCTATGGATGAAGCTCTGCACCGGTTTCACATTTGGACCTGTCAAGATCACCGGAGACTGGGGTGGATTATACGAATACTTCGATGTCACCCAGGTGTTCCTGATCTACGGAATTGCCTTTGCCGCAGCAGTCATCACAGGCGGTCTTATCATGAGGAATCCACCAGAGGGATGGCTTCCAAAAGGATGGACCCCGCCGTCAAGCACAGATGCAAAAGCTACCGGAACTGTCGAGTTCACATCATCAGAGATGAGGAAGACACCACAGTATTGGATGCTCTTCTTCATGTTCATGGTGGGCGCTGGATCAGGTCTGATGGTCATTGGCGTTATCAAATTGTTCGGGATCGATGCCCTTCAGGATTCTGGTAGTACTGCAGCAGAAGCATCGGTCATTGCAGGAACCGCCATGGCATTGTTCTACTCCCTTGCAAATGGATTGGGACGTATTGTCTGGGGACTTGTATCCGATAAGATCGGGAGGAAGATGTCATTTGTGGTGATGTTCGGACTCCAGGGATTGATGATGCTCGCCTTCTTCTTCATAGGCGGCAATGAGTACCTCCTCTACGCAGGAGCGGCTGTCATTGGTTTCAACTTCGGTGGTAACTTCGCTCTCTTCCCTGCAGCAACTGCTGATTTCTTCGGGAACAAGTCAGTTGGACTCAACTATGGTTGGATCTTCCTTTCCTATGGTTTCGGTGGTGTCATCGGGCCGATAGCTGGAGGAATAATGGGAGACAATGCAGCATGGATGTGGGCTTTCATCCCAGCAGGTGTCCTGCTTCTGGTTTGTGCTGTCATCGCTTTCCTCTTGAAACCACCTAAGAAGAAGGGTGGCGAAGAGATAGAAGGAAAAGAAGAGAACGAAGAAGAAAAAGAGGACTGAAACTCCTTATCGGAGGCAGGGAGCCCTGCCTCCATTTTTTCATTTTTATATTTGTCCATATACGTTTAAGTGTGTCTAGCAATTTTCTTATAACATCAATCACATAATAATACTGCAGTGTTCGCATTGCATCAATATACATAGGGAGCGAGGTATAGGCTTTTTATTCATCACGCATTCAATCCTCTCTTCTTAACCCCTTGCTCTCTTTGACCCTTTAATTTTAGCAGGATCTTTCAGCTTTTTCAGACCTTTTTCCAAAACGATTAAAACCTGTCCAGCTCTTTAACATGTGATGGTACCTGACGAGATGAAAGTTGAGATCGATGATGATCTGATCAACGCTGTAAGAGACAGGTCTAAAAGAAGAAGAGGCCTCGAAGAACGACCCCACTCTGATGGGATCGAAAATGATTCTTTGACAATGGATACATCGCTCTCCTTGATCCTTAACCAGGAAACCAAACCAACAGTGGAGAAGAAAAGGGTGAGGGTTCTGATCAAAGAAGAGAAGTAACTTATCATCTGCTCGGAACGTCATATTCTATCCAATTTCGTCATGCTTTCAACTCCCTCTTCTCAATCCCTCGCTCTCAATGACCATTATTCCTTTAAAAATATGTTATTAGGAAAGGATCTGTGTGTACAGGGGCTGAGTTCAAGTTGTAATCGATGGATCCTTCGGGAATGAAACATTTTCCACTTACTGGTTTAAAGTGGAAAAATTTACAAATCTAATAAAATCTAAATTTAATACTTAATAATCCCAAGTTGAAAATGAAAAAGTGAATAGTTCAATAATTGTTGAAATTTCCGGTTAGGGGGAGTTCTGGGAAGATCCCTTTCATTTTCACAATAATTATTTCTCACTTAAATCGCTTTCAGAAAAGTTCATATGGGAGCAATAATTAAATATCATTTAATAATATATAGATACACACTGGTAACTATTGGTGATAATATGGTGTCTTCAGAAGCTGTTTCCATCCTCGACCATGCTCCAAACCTAAACACTGTAATAATGGTAGAGGAAGTTCTTCGGAACATGGATGAAAGTGTTATAACTGTAGCTGAGTT
>JAUVBH010000033.1 GCA_030591285.1 Thermoplasmatota archaeon | reverse complement strand
TCTGGGGTGACCCGCAGGAATCCGGGACCTATCGTGGAGAGATCTCAATTGAAGCAAACTACAACAGGTTCGATTTCGAGAAATTCATTGAATGGTCCAGCTCCAACCTGTTCATCAGAGGGCATGATCCAAAGGTGAAAGGATTTGCCATGTATCAGAGGAGACTGCTGTCCGTGGTCTCATCCTCCAGATTCGAGATGAAGGGGAATGGTGGTATTGTGGTCGCCCGAGCCCTTGTTCACAAGGATAAGACCATCAAGACGGTAGACGATGTCCATCTTAGGGAACTTGAGAACTTCACACTGCTGGAAGGCCGTATCCCCACATGGAAAGGTTGATATTCCCTCCAGTGGAAATCAAAACCCCAACATTTTTAATATAACCAGATGTTAGACGGTATATGGTGGTTCTCGGAAGAGGAATACCGATCGTAATGATATCGATATCACTTCTACTTTTATCAGTGGGATCTGTGATGTCCATTCCTACACGAAGTGGAACCTCGGATTGGATCCCCACCCTGCCTGAAGATTTTGAATCAGAATTTCCATTGTTGGTGACAATTGAGGGGGGAGCCAAGAACGGAACCGGATTTGTTGAGGACGCGATCTGGAACCAAACAGCTGGACCCACCGCACTCAACATGACCGAGGATGGGATGAAGTTGAACTTCACCCCTTCCGCTCCCGGAGACCTCACCTTCGAGATGAGAGTACTTGACAGCAGCGGGAACGAGAGCGATATCGTCGTGATCAACATCACCGTTGTTCCCAATCATCCACCAACCATTCTCCCATATAACTCAACATTGACAATTGATGAAGATGAGGACATCGTGATCGATATCAGCCAGTGGGTAGAGGATGAGGATGAGGAGTTGACCTTCTCGTTGAACCGATCCGACCCACTTCTTGAAGTGAATCCACTGGGATTCGGATCTTTTCAATTGATACCGGATAACGACATCACAGGGATACTTGAACTATCGTTCCAGGTGGAGGATGAATACAACAATAGTGTGGTCCTCGATGTGATCCTATTGGTGGAATCTGTACCCGATAAGCCCAAGTTCATGACCCTAAATGGAGATCCCGTCCTCGTTGGAACTCTGGATATGAGCGGATATGAGGATACCGAGATCATCTTCTATTTTACCATCGAGGATCCGGATCTGATCTGGGGTGGAGACACTCTGAACCTGACGTCGAACCAGGATCGAATATCCATCAATGGAACCAAGGGTTCCTACTTTCCCACTCAAGACGATATCGGGGAATTGATCATAATATTCACAGTGACCGATGCTCATGGACTATCGGACTCTGCAAGTGTTGTTCTCGATATCATCAACGTGAATGATGATCCGATACTCAAGGTCACCGGAATGGTGGATATGGTCGAGATCTCTGAAGATATCAATGTAAATTTCATTGGATGCTCCGATCCGGATGAGGACACACTTTCATTCCACGTAAGAATTGATAGTGGTAACTGGATAGAAACCCAAACCTACCATCTCCTGAGCTTCAATTCAACAGGCAACCATACCGTCGATTTCAGGGTCGATGATGGCAATGGAGGGATCAAGGGAGCTACCTTCTATGTCATGGTCGTTGATGTTATCGTTGATGATGACGACGATGATATTGTATCACCTGACGATGACGATCCAACCACCGATGACGATGATGATTCCACCCATGAGGCATTATCTGCTGATCCAATAATGGTTGTACTTGTTTCGATAATCGGAGTTCTGGCATTGGTCTTCATAGCCCTTCTTATCCTGACACTGAGTGATAAGAAAAGGAAGAAGGACCCCTGGGAAGACTTCGATGATGATGAATGGGAAGAGTGATCACAACTCGTTCAAGGCACCTTCCCCGGCTGCCCTGAAAGCTCTTGTCACACCACCTACACCAAGTTTAATTCCACCGAATATCCTGGAGACCATTATCACATGGGAGGACAGTTCCTTCTTCTTCAACAATTCAAGCAGTGTCTTTCCAGGATGACCCACCTCTCCATCATCCTTGGTATACTCCACCATTTTCCCCTCCACATCGGTGAACCTCATGGCCCAGCAGTGGTGGTTCGCTTTCTTGTATCTCTTCCTGTGCTTCTTCAATATCTCGTCGGTATCCCCTATAGAATCGAGATGATAGATGTGTGCAAAGAACCTTGAGCGGTTTTCAACAAGCTTGACGGAGCACATTTCCTCCATATCTCCCGGAGAGATCTCAACGTTTTATCTTTACCCGTATCAACGAATAGATTTATGCCGTATGATTCGGTTACAGGGGCCCCCGATAGGAGTGTTGTGAATGGAAGTTGCAGAGAGGGTGGCCGCGCTCAGAAAGCTCATGGACAGGGAAGGTGTGAAAGCCTACCTGGTTCCCAGTACCGATGCACACAATTCGGAGTATCTCCCGGATTGCTGGAAGAGAAGACAGTGGATCTCGGGTTTCACCGGCTCAGCCGGTGACGTGGTGATCACCACGACAAAGGGAGGTCTCTGGACAGATGGAAGGTATTTCCTTCAGGCCGAGGAACAGCTCGCCGGTTCCGGTATCGATCTACACAAGATGGGGACACCGGATGTCCTCACCCAGGAGGAATGGGTTGCAAGGGAGCTTTCAGAAGGTCAGAAACTGGGCATCGATCCGAAACTGCTTTCAGTGGAAGGGGCCAACAAATTGTCCAAAGCCCTGAAAGAGAGAGGGGTCAAGCTCGAGTACATATCCACCAACCTGGTTGATGAACTCTGGGAGGATCAGGCTCCACCATCAAAGGCACCTGTGATCGTGCTTGATGATACCTATACCGGAGAATCGGTCAAGGAGAAACTGGACAGACTCAGGAAGACCCTGGAGGACAAGCTCTGCAATGCACACGTCCTTTCAGCCCTTGATACCATTGCATGGGCATTCAATATCCGGGGAAACGATATCGATTACAATCCACTGGTGATCTCCTACGCGATCGTTACCAAGGATGAAGCACATCTTTTTCTGGATATGGACAAGGTTACCGATAAGATGAAGGGAGCACTCGAAGGTCTTGTCCAGTTCCATCCGTACAATGAGATGGGGACTTTTTTGAAGGATCTCAAGGGAAAGGTCTGGATAGATCCCAAAACCGCCAACAAATGGATACTTCTCAACCTATCGAGCTCGGTGAAGACCTACATGTCAAGATCACCCATCACAGATATGAAATCCGTCAAGAACGGTGTGGAGCTCAAGGGATTCAGGGACTGCCTCGTTATCGACGGGGTTGCAATGGTGAAGTTCTTCAAATGGTTGAAACAAGCAGTGCCAGACGGCGGAATAACAGAGATCTCTGCAGCCGACAAACTTGAAGAGTTTCGCAGAATTGGAGACAAGTTCGTTGGTCTTTCGTTCACTACTATTTCAGGATACGGCGAGCATGGAGCCATCATACATTACGATCCAACTCCTGAAACGGATGTTCCTATAAAACCGGAAGGGATCTATCTTCTCGATAGCGGCGGCCAGTACATGAATGGGACCACCGACATCACCAGAACCGTTGCCATGGGAGAACCTACTGAGGATCAGAAGGAGATGTTCACCCGGGTCCTTAAAGGGCATATTGATCTTGCAAGGATCAAGTTCCCGGTTGGATTTTCCGGAAAGCAGATAGATGCCTTCGCCAGAAGGGCGCTGTGGGATGGTGGAAAGAACTACAATCATGGAACCGGCCATGGTGTCGGACATTATCTGAACGTCCATGAAGGTCCCATGGGGATAACTCCCAGGGATGTTGGAGTTCCCCTGAAGGCCGGCAATGTCATGTCAAATGAGCCAGGATACTACAAAGCTGGTGAATATGGGATAAGGATCGAGAACCTCATCGTCGTTCAGGAAGAGGAGGAGCACAGCTCCGAGGATTTCAAATTCCTTGGATTCGAGACCATCACCCAGTGCCCCATCGATCTGAACCTGGTGGAGAAGGATCTGCTCAGTGAAGAGGAGATCAAATGGCTCAATGATTATCACCAGATGGTATATCAGAAGCTGTCACCTCTCCTTGATGATGAGGAGAAAGAGTGGTTGAAACACGAGACGCGACCCATCTGAAAGGTGAGCTGATGTCTGATTGGGACGATACACTGTATGAAGAGGGCCACTGCTCGATCCTCCGCTATCTGGAGAAGAGGAGAAAAGAGGACCCTGAATTCTCAAGAAGTGTTCTGAAGGAGATCCTTGCAGATGCTTACAAGAAGCAGGGTCTCTCATGGTCCGGTAAGAGCCCCGTTGAGGAGATCAAGGAGGCAGCTACAATAGCTGCCTTCGAGCACTATCTGACCGAATGGAAGGAATAGGATCATTCTTCGTGTTATCACCTTCGGCCTACCCCCCCCCTTGTCACTGCTTATGAACCCGGAGTAGTATGATAGGATTCCCCACCGGAGGATCCAAGATGGCGGATACTTCATACAGAACAGGCGTTACCGTTTTCGATGACCTGTTCGGGCCCATGCACGGCGGCAGGATCTACCTGCTGGTGGGCAGGACCAGCCTGAACAGGCACATCATAGACAGACTGGCCGTTCTCAGCGCCCACAGAGGCGACTCCACCTACTACATCGACGGAGGGCACCGGGCGGACCCCTTTGCAATGGCACGGGTTCTCAGAATGCAGAGAGAGGACCCGAGGCCGGTGCTTGAAAGAGTGCACATTGCCCGTGCATTCACGGCTTACCAGATGGACTCTCTCATCAGGGAAAGCCTGTCAGAGCTTTCAGATCGCCCGGACCTTCTTCTGGTATCCGCCATCGACTCTCTTTTCTCCGATCCTGAAGTTGATCCCAAGGAAGCGAAGGGAATGCTCGCGAACTGCATAGCGGCTTTGAAAAGAATGGCCGAGAAGGGGACCTGTGTCGTGTTATCCGCCTACGGGGGGAGCAGAGAGAGCGAGATCCTTGCCCATATCAGTCCACACTGTATCAACTGGGCCTCCCTGACCGACAGATTCCCATCCAGGGTCAGGATAGTCACCAGAGGAGGCCTCTGGCAGGATTTCACCCCTCTTCATCCGTTCCAGACCATGATAGAGGACTTTGATGCCTCCGCATACATAGAGGAGGCTGCCTGATGGGAAAGACGTGTCCGACCTACAGAATGCTCCTGGAGGATGAGATCCACACCTGGGCAACGTTCAGAAGAGCTTTGAGAAAGGAGGATCAGGAAGCCTTCGACCGGGTCATGGACATGATCAGGAGCCACGCTTCAGCATCTTCTAACGCTGCGAGGTTGAACCCATTCGAATCCATGGTCATGGCGGTTCTCGTTGATATCACAAGAGAGAGAATGGACCGGGAGAAGTGTCAGTAGAAGAGGTTGTGTTCCAAATAGAATTTCAGCAGTGTTAGTGCCTCACTCCATCTGGATGCGTACCTCGATACCAGATAGGATTATTCTCTCCTGAATGCTCTGAGAAGCTGTTTGAAAGCTTCCACGTCGATATCGGATAGATGCCTGAACCTGATGTCTTGCAACTCCTGGATATACTTGTCAACTGTATCTGCTTCCGATCTCATCGGCGCACCAGATATGAAATGGAGAATGATGATCTATTGATGGTCCTTGAATTTTAAGGGATCATCGCTTCTTCATCAGGAAGGGCGGATACTCCAATATGACCATTGTCCTCTTGCTTTGAGGCATCTGGCCAATCTCTTGTTCTTCTTCCATACTCTCACATCCAAATAAATAAGAAGTGAAGGGCTGTGAAGCCCTTCACTATCTAGTCGGTTCCAAAGCTGACGCCGCAGCTTGGACAGGTGGTTACATTTTCTTCCACTACTACTCCGCACCCGGGACATTCAAGGGCAACCTCGAACTGTGCACCGCATGCAGCACATTGGGAATCGGTGGGGCCGAGGATCTGTCCACACTCTGGACACTCATCTCCGACCTCTTCTTCTATCTCCTCCATCTCTCCGATGAGGGATTCCAGATCAGAGATCTCGTCCTCCTCCTCTTCTTCGATAAGAGGAGCCTCTACCGTCTCTTCGTAGACAGGGTATTCCTCTTCTACTGGTGAGACTGGTTCAGACACATATTCCTCAGGATAGGTTTCCTCTTCCTGGGTGGGAGGAGCTTCGTATGATTCCTCCATGATCGGATCCTCATAGGTCTCCGAGATCTCCGGAGGTCCTTCCATCGGAGGTGCTTCGATCTCCTCATCTGAATTGCCTCTCATGACAAGAACAACGATCACGATGATTATCAGGAGGACGACCACGATAGCTATGATGATGAATATTGTGGTACTGGTCTCTTCCTCGGCTTTTGTGACCTCAACGGTGATGGTTTCCTGAGCGGAACCTCCATTACCATCTTCCACAACCACGGTGAAGGTGTAGGTTCCAGGCTCGAAGTCTCCAAGATCGACTTCCGGTTCGGCCCCTGCTCCGGTCCAGCCAGTTGCCGGAGCGACTGTCCAGGTGTAGGACAAAGTGTCACTATCATCATCTACTGCAACTACACTCAGCTGAAGCTTCTTGTTCTTGGCAATTTCATCGGCTGATGATGTTGGCTGCTCGATCGTTGGGATATGATTGACCACAAGTCCGTTGTATGGATCGGAGTCCTGATCGTTGGTAATGCCGTCACCGTCGATGTCGCCATCGTTATCGGTGAAAAGGCCGTCCCCATCGATGTCAAGTGAGACCATTTCTCCTGCAGTTGCTGGAAGGTCTCCAGTGTATCCGGTCTGGGAGGTCTCGACCTCGACCCAGCTGGAACTTGGTTGAGTGGTGTCAATGACACCGGTTGTGTAGTGCACCATATCAATGGTGTACTGTCCACCAAGGTCATCCTGGGCTATGATGATCGGATTGACAACGGTCCCCTCGATGGGTGCTTCGAGGACGATAACCGTATTCCCATTCTCTGAGATATATTTGTATCCGAACTGGGAAGTTGTGAATTCGGATGCGCGGGAACCGGATCCGAAGATCCTCTGGCCGCCCATCTCGACATCCATATCTGCTCCCTCGACCTGGTAAACTATGAACTCGAAACCCTGTGCTACCACAGTATATGGATAAGGGAACGGATCAACTGAGAATTTCTCTGTTGATCCATCATTCTCTGTCTGCTGGTCCCCTACCTCAAGATTGATCGCATCGCTTCCGACCTTAACCCCATGCATGGATGGTGTTGTGAACTCAAGTGTGACAGTCAATCCCTCACTGATGCCAATTGTCGAGTTGTGATCCAATGCATCGTCAATGTTGCCAGCCACATCGTATTGTGCCGAGCCACCAAATACCCTTCCTGGAAGGTCATCGCTTGCGGTTAGCTTGGCAATATCTGTTGCATGAGCTGTATATTCCCAATCATGATCGAAGAGAGTATCATACCACTCTATGGTGGCATTGGTCATCTCCGCTCCGGGGATAGTGATGAAGATAGTATCGATATCGTTATCCTCATCGTTGTTCGTGACTGTGAAGTCAAGGACAGCTTCCTGTCCTGGACCGAATATTAGAAGGTCCGAGGGAAGATCTGGTATTGTCAGATGTCCCTGGTTCCTATCTATTTCAACAGTAAAATCGTTCTCTCCAAAAGCATCTCCCTGTGATCCGTGCGGCCTATCCAAAAGTGCCAATGCACCAAAAGCTGCAAAGAATAAAAGAGCTGCTACTCCAACTACTATACGTTCTCTGTTCGAGATTCCCATCCCATCATACTCCTGTTCTTCCGAGCTGAACGCGTGTCCAAACTCGCCCTCTTAATTAAACCTTCTTGATGAAGGTGTAATGTACAATTATGTACATGTTGCATAGACCTTATAGTTTCTCCTATTTATCAGGGCAAAACCTAACATTGTAATAGCGGGTTCAGAAGTTTATTATAAGAAAATGGCCAGTTGAAACCATATTCTTTCAGATCAGGGTGTATCGATATGACGACGAACTGCTGGGAATTCAATAACTGCGGAAAGAACCCAAGTTCAAAGGGGGCAAAAGAAAACGGGGAGTGCCCAACAGAGAAGTTTGTCGAATTCGAGGGTACCAACAAGGGGAAGAATGGTGGTAGATACTGCTGGAGGGTTCCCGGAACCCTTTGCAATGTCCATGATGGAAAAACCATCCCGAACTGGGCTGATAAGATGAAGGACTGCATACACTGTGAGTTCTTCAAAAAGGTCCGGCAGGAAGAAGGGGACCAGGTCAAGATCTGAAAGAGAAGTGAAGAAGATGGTATACGAACTGGAAATATCGATACCAGGTGATAAACACTGGTGGGGGATCATTACCTCGAAGCTTGCGCTCCCTATCAATATACTGGATATATCTGTTGACAGGAACGGTTCAATTCAGAACCTGGTGGAGATAGAGCTTGGAGAGCTTTCTCCCATCAAGGTGTTGAATTCACTTATTGGAATTGAAGAGCTCGAATCCTTCAATGTAAGTGATGTGGTTGGAGGAAGGGTGATATTGATACTTGGAGAGACCAGTGGATCTGTGAGTTCCAATATCATGTTGTCAGGATGCTTCTTCAGATCCATTAGAAAGAATGGACCCAAGGTGATCTGGAACCTGATCGCTCCGCAGAAATCGAATGCACAGGAGCTGGCGAACCTACTGGAAGCTGTTGGAATTCCATTCAATCTCGTGAGACTTGTTCCGTTGACCAATGGTAATGGAGTAATGACCGCAAGGCAGGAGCAGATCCTGAAGGTCGCCCTTGATGGTGGCTATTTCGATAGACCGAAGGGTATAGGGGTCCGGGAGATCGCAAAGGAGCTGAGCATATCAACTGCGACCGTTTCTGAAACGTTGAGAAGAGCAATTAGACAGGTTTTGGAACAGGATCTTGTTTGATAGAAAGTTTATAATTTTCCGTTTTCCCGTGAAATTGGAATATCTTTGTCTCAGTGCACATTACCAAGTGAAGTAATTTTCCAATATTCCTATCCATCAAACATTTTCCACTAAGTGGGGGAAAGTGGAAATATTCTATAATCTAATATAATCTAATTTTATCACTTAATAATCCCAAGTTGAAAATGAAAAAGTGAATAGCTCAATAATCATTGAAATTTCCTGTTATGGGGAGAATTAAGAAAATTAGTTAATAAACAGGTCCTTCATAAGTATAATGAAAATGGATTATTCCATGGATATTGAATCGAATGAAAATTAGATCTTCAATATGATTTGTAACTTCCTCAATAATATATTTTGAATGTGTGACATTTAAAAATGGATTAACATAATATTCATTGTAATCATATTCAATGCTAACATTATAATTATTTTTCTTTGAATGAACCTCAAATGAGATTTTTAAGTTATCAGAAAAATTAGTTCCATTTCTAAGGGGGACATTATGCATGCCTGAACAAGTCTTATTGATATCAGAAAGAGAAATTCTAAGGGGGATCTTAATAAAAGGTCCTGCAATTGCATTTGAATAATTCAAAGGTGCTAAGGCTTCAATTATCATACCATAACTAAATGAATTATTATACTCAATTGTTGTAGAATAATAATGATACACATCTTCACTATTTGGAGGAGATATCTGAAGGTCTTCCTCTTCTTCTTCTTTTTCAACACATCCCAAAATTAACGGAGCAATGATGATCAGAATAATCATGAATTGCTTTCTAGATCCCAAACCAAATGAAGTTGGCGTATTCATTCCCTTACTTTTCATTTTCTTGCCAAGGTCAACAATTAATTGTTATTACAAAATGATTCTTCATAATAATATCATTTTCAATTGATTTATATCATTCTTCCTTTTTTGGGGAGAAGGTGGAATTTTCTAAATAACAAAGAATCATTTCAGTGAACAGGTGGATTGAACGGGGGGGGAACTATTATCAGATGAACATCATACATAGAATTTAATTTCATTTGTTAAATCTATTGTGGACTTATATATTCAATAAGATAAATGTGTGATGACATTGGACCAAAATCTACCCATCCAAATTTTTCTAGGGTTGTACTCTTAAAAATATCTATAACTTTAATCAAATAATTATTACTGCCCACTGAAATAATTGTATGATTATTCTGATGATCTATTAAACTCATTTGATTATTTATTGAAATATTTAGATATGAATGATAATAATAGTATCCAGTCCTTAGAAAAGGATTCCCAATATTACTATTGTTTATTAGAATGACAATATAACCCAATTGTTCAGCAACTGTCCGATTCATTTTTAGAATTGTGTCATTAATTGGAGACCATAATAATCTAGATGAATTTTGATTG
>JAUVBH010000023.1 GCA_030591285.1 Thermoplasmatota archaeon | reverse complement strand
CTTGGACCCTTTAGAACGTTTTGATCTCCCCAATTACCTTCACCCAGAGTGTAGATTTACCTTCAGCCAATATCCCGTGGTGAAATGGTTGCTTATTCCAATTAAGCTTTTCCGTAAAAGAATTCTTTGACGTGAATCGTGTCATCTCTACTTTCTTTTAGATCAGGGATACTGGACTTGAAATGGAAGGCCCTTTTATCGAGTATGAAAGCGAACCCTTTTTCATCTTCGGACCTGATCATTCTGCCTATTGCCTGCTGAAGCTTTCTCGAAGCAGGAGCATGAACCGTGTATTCCCACCCTTTTCCAAATTTGATATCATAATATGATGCCAGGGCGCGCTGACGAGCGTTTGGTTTGGGATATGGAATTCCGATGATCAATACCATTTCCAAACTATCCCCGGGAAAATCCATTCCCTCCGACAACCTCCCTCCGATTACAGATACTAGGACGCCACCTTCACTTGTTCGGAAACTGTCTGCAAGCTCCATAACATCTGCCTGGGGGGATCCTCTTTTCTCGATGAACAAGGACCTGTTGACCGGCAGCATATGGTGCAATCTGGTCCCATCTTCCAGTTCGGCACTACCTATCACTGAATTGAGAAGGTCGAATGAGGGGAAGAATATTGCTGTATTCCTGTCCGGAACGGCGTTCAGGATCTCGATCAAACGCTCTCTATATCTAAGAACGATATCCGGGTCCTTCATCATCATCTCATAATTGGTCGATAGATCATTCACGAACATGACGGACCGATTGGAGATGGGAAACGGGGGTGGAAGTTTGAGAAGAGGAGTATCCTGAGGAAGTGAGATGGTATCCCTATATTCATCCAGAGGTGTGAGTGTTCCCGAAAGATGGATGGAAGCAAAGGTCTCTTCCAGGGCGTGTGTTACCACACTTGGGTCCATGGCGAATGCCTCAAGGAAAAGCTCCCCCTCCCTTCTTCCCTTGACCACAAGTGGTGTATATCTCTCGAATTCCAGTTCGTTCCAGACCAGATAGAACCTGGCTACGCTGTGGATGTAGGACCTGGGCAATTTTCCTTCTGCCTTCTTTCTGTCCTGGATCGCAGTTCCATGCTGGAGCACCTCGGAGGCCATCGCAGAGATATGGTTGGAATTCGTCCTGAACAGGACCATCATGGATTCCGATAGAGCTGATGGTGGGACCAGTCCATCCTCGTCGATCAGGAAATCTCCTGCAAGTTCATCCACCGCTTCCTTCATGACCTCGATGAAACCCTTGATGGACCTTCCTCCGCCTATGTCATGGTCACCGTTAACCTCAACCTCGCTGAGTGCAAGTCTGAGTGTATTGGTCGAAAGTGCAATTGAGCTGAGATCCCTGGCGAATGAAGCCAGATTGTGAGCTTCATCAACGATAACGATCAGGTCATCCAGGGAGCATCCCATCCACTCCAGAAGTCTCCTTCTGATAAAAGGTGAGAGAAAGAAGATGTAGGGTGCGGTGACAAGGACCGCTTCATTCATCAGTGCCTTGGTCACTTCATATGGACAGATCCCTAGCTCAAGACTTCTTGATATCAGCTCTTCAGCAGTAGGTGCTTCTCTCCTTGCCCATCTTCTTATCTGAAGTCCGTCATCGAGAAGGAAAGCCGAGTAATAGCTGCACTCCTTTCCACCTGATGGCTTTCCCATCATCCGGTTGTTCGTATTGTGTTTCCGCTCCGAACACATCTTCGAAAGCTCTTCCGGGGTTCCAGTGATGAACTCCGGTTCCTCGGATGTGAGGGGGCACATATTGTTCCGCCCTTGAAGGGCAACACAGATCGCCTGGGATGCACCTCCCTCCCAGGGAGAATCGATCCCCATCTCTTCTCCGTACTGGATATCGGGTAAATTTTGGGTCACCTCTCCCTTAAGCTCCCTGTTGAGCTCTGATAGAACTTCTTCCACCATGTCAACAGGTGTCTCCTTCTCCTCCTGGTCCTCAAGCTCTCCATCGAACAGTTCTCGGCGGATCTTTCTGAATTCCTCAACAACCTGTTTCTGTTGAGAATTGGTCCTTGTGAGATATAGCACTCGTTTCTTCGCAGAGTATGCTGCTGCGAGTGTGGGGGCCAGAGCAGAGACGGTCTTTCCTGAACCTGTTCCAGCTTCAATAACAATATGTCCCTGTTTGGAGAGTGCTTTCCAGATATTTTCCATTATATCGATCTGTATAGGTCTCGGCTGATAGGGGAAGAGATCCATGAAATCCATTGTCGTTCTCGGCATCATGCCCTTTCTTTGCTTAAAAGGGGGGTATAGAGGGAGAGGGGTGAAAGAAATACTGAAAGGAATATGCTGAACATGAGGTCGAACTAGTCAAATATTTTTTAGAATATGACATTGATTACCGGTTTACTTTGAGGTGTTGGCATGCGAATGATGGTCAAATGTGGCAATGAGGACTGCAAGAGCGAGTTCTATGTCGAGAGCAAGGACCCTGTTTGGGTTTGTCAGGAATGTGAGAGGGAGATCATCAATCGCTTTTACCCATTCCTGACGGCGAAATTGATGCAGGCAAAGATCGATGTTGGATCAACGGATTGGAAGGAGATCTTTCTTGAGTTGATAAAGACCGCAAGGATCGAGATAAATGCCAGGGGTGGAGACCGGGAACACTCCGACGTTACCGAGAATGCTGAGAAAGATGCAAATACACTGGAACTTACGAACTCTCAATGGAAAGAAAAACATGACAAACTGATCGAGGACGCCCGTGATGTCATTTTGAGTCTGGAAATTACCTAGGACTCTTCTCCCTTGATCCTTTTCTCTTCCTCTGGCGTGATCAAGCTGCTGTTTGTTCTCCCACCACTTTGGGCAAGGACCTTGGGTTGGTCGCCTGCGGATGGGTCGCCTCCACGCTCTTCGGAGTAATGGATATATTCCTGGATCTCTTTTTCAAACTCATCAAGCTCTTCGGTGATAACTTCCATTCGGTGGTTCGGCGTTTCCTCGAACTTATTCTTGCCAATCCATTTCTTAATGACGTCGAATACCATTTCTGAAACCCCACAACGGCATCTCGAGTATGGTACAGGTGACTATATCAACTTTTTGAGATTTTATATCAAGTTTTAACGTTATTTGGATCAGGTCACGATCTCATCCAGTCTTTCCTGGTCAGCGGCTTTCCGAACTTCCATAGCAAGTCTGCGGCCGGTTGAAACAGGTTTTCTCCAGAGAGCGTTGGCATAGGGATGACCGACCCACATATGGACATTGGTCCCTCCACCTATTCTTGGTGCAACATCGTAAATTGAGAAGTTCAGGTCCTTGTCAACACAGGTCTGGAGACAGAACGGACCGATGATCCCCGGGTCATAATGCTCCTTAGATGCTTCCACGAACTTCTCAGCCATATCGAAAACCTTCTCCAGAAGGGATTCCCTCAGAGTGGCGCTGTTATGGCCGCATACAGTATATTCTGGAAGGGATTGGGCGTCGTTGAGTTTCATCTGCTGAGGTGCAGGTAGCCTAACATGGCCGTCCAGGGAAGTCTCGAACCTCCAATCGACTCCCAGAAGCTCTATGGGGGACATCTCATCTTCAAGCGGTGAATAGAAGAAATCAAAATTGAACACCGGTCCGATAACGTATCTCTCGATCCTCGCCGTATCCAGTGTCTCCCGATCTATAACACCCTGGGCGATAAGCTTATCAACCTTCTCCTGAAATTCTTCGTATGATGAGCAGGTGAAGAAACCTCTTTCGAGCTTCTTCTGTTTGTGATGTAGTTTCACTATCGTTAGATCATCGATCTTTGTTGGATCTGTTATCTTCTCCGGAAATGGCAATCCAGCTTTTTCCAGCAACCAGTAGTAGCTCTGCTGTTCTTCTCTCTCTTCGGAGCGGAGCATGTTCCTGGACCCAACCATGGGCACATTGAAATTCTCTTCGATCTCTCCGATCTTGACGTATGATGTGAAAGATCTATTTGGGACCCAAACCACGTTGTTGTCACGAAGCCATTTCTGCCAATTTGGCTCCATGACCTCCTTGAACTTGTTCAATACAACAGGTTCGTCCACAATGCCCCGGATCAAATTCCCTTCATTGTCCCTCTGGGCACGGAAATAGTGAGAATAGGTTCGCTCTCTTCCTTTCTGGCAGAATGCAACTGTTTTGAAGCCTTCCTCTATTGCTCCATCACAAGTGTCAAGAGCTGAATGAGAGGCAACTACTCCCAGCTTCACCTTAGATGAATCGTAGTCCTTCACCATATCTTGAACTACCTTTCTTTCGATCATGGAGACCCTCCAATGTGAGGTGAAAGAACATCTCCGTTATAGAGTATTCTATATCGTATCATTAACAATGAACAAAAATTTACTTATACCCAATCTGGCGGTCATTTCATTATAGTTGAAATAATAACTTTGAAAGGACCTTTCAATGATCGATCCCGCCCAGGGGCGAATCTGATGAGATACTCTACGGTATTCAGGGCAGCAGCCGTTACTATAGTCCTGATCATTGTAATCTCGAATCTCATCGACCTTAATGGCGGGCCCCACAATTATGTCATAGATCCCGGTGAGACCCAAGAGGGCATTATCCCTGGTATCGACTCGGATGGAGATGGATTGAAAGACATACTTGAGGATGTCGATCTCGATGGGAAGATAAGTGCCGGAGAAAGATCCCCCACAGATCCCTATGATCCAGATACGGATGGGGACGGGATCGAGGATGGAGACGAATTCAACATGTTCATGGATCGGTCCATGAACGCTACGAATACGCCTAACTGGTTGATCAAATTCTATCAGGGTCCATCAGCCTTCAATTATGCCCTGACACTTCTTTCACCCAATGGAGATATGGACCTTGATGGTTTGGTAAACATCTTAGATCCCGATTCAGATGGCGACGGCATACTTGATGGTAATGAACTGGAGATAGGATCAGACCCTCTTGATCCTGATACGGATGGGGATCTTGTCCCGGATGATGTAGATACTCACAATGGGTTCATTGTCGATAACGATGAGGATGGACTTGACGACCAATGGGAAGAGTGGTTCGGTGTATCGGATCCTGGTGTGGATGAAGATGGAGACGGATCATCGAACCTGCAGGAGTTCCTTCGTCGTACAGATCCAATGCATATCGATGACCATCCTGGCCATTATGGGGAATTCTCCATATCGGACCTTATTCAATACGAAGACATTTACAAAACTGCGTTTACCACCTCTGGATCTGGCCCTCTTTATCATAAGGTTGCAGTCTTTTCGGTCTATGATCGTGATGAATGGAAGAGGGATGGAAACTATGTTCCATCAAATATGGACGGTATCGGTCGATCGATAACATACAAGATGACCGGGTACTGGCTAGGCGACCTTCCACATCCCTCTGGAACATCGGAGGATATCGAATTCGGTCGGACCTATCCTCCTCACCCGGGTTCAGATATTCAACCAACTTTTAGCTATGGGGCCCTTGGAACGGACATACCGATCGGGTCATATGTCTTGAATACCTATTCTGCTGATCTGACCGCCGAGAACCTTTCCCGTGTGAATCGAACACCTTCAGCCCAGAGTGTATACTATCAAGTTCCAACCTGGATGCCCCAAGAGGTGTGGGACATTGCGAAGGAGTGGTCTTCTGAAAGCCCATCTCAACGACCTTTCATGCTCGCAGATCATATGGCACGAAAGCTAAATGATGCCTGTGATTACTATATTGGATCAAATTTCCTTTCACCCAAGAATGACCCTATTTATGAGATGCTGATGGTAACGAACAAGGGAAATGCTCTGGATTTCTCATCATCTTTCACCATTTTGATGAGAATGTCAGGGGTTCCAAGCAGATTGGTTGTTGGTTTCGCATTGGGTGAAGAAACTGACCAGGGCCGAACCTTCAAGATGGGACACCTGCATGCCTGGAGCGAAATATATCTCGAAGGATACGGCTGGGTACCCTTTGAGGTGACCGACCATACTCTGGAACCTCTCGGTGGAACAGGGGTCAGAGGGTCCGGGAAGGATCCAAATGTCTTCGGACCACATGGAGGTGATGGGGGCGGAACTCTTGTGGGCAGCTCCTTTGGAGACTTCCATCCGGATTCAGATGAGGATGGAGATGGATTGAACAATTCACTGGAGTGGTTCTACAATACATCTGCAACCGATCCAGATTCTGATAACGATAAGATCGACGATTATAGAGAGATCTTCACATTTGGAACTGATCCCAATAACCATGATACCGATGAGGATGGGTTGATCGACGGGGATGAGGTCAATATTTACTTCACCGATCCTCTGATGAATGATACTGATGAAGGTGGGCTGAAAGATGGGATCGAGGTGTTCATGGACCCACCTCTTGATCCACTTGATCCTCTTGATGATGCAACTTTCTCAGATATTGATGGGGATGGGCTTCAAAATGACGAGGAGGAGAGGCTTGGGACCGATCCCATGAACAACCATTCCGATCCAGACCTGTTGACCGATGGTGAAGAGGTCCTTTCCTACAGGACCGACCCGCTCGATGCTGATAGTGATGATGATGGTATCGAAGACCATATCGAGGTCTTTGGCCTTGACAGAGGCATATTCTCAGACCCCAATGATCCCGACACGGATGGTGATGGTCTCACAGATGATCACGAGATCGAGATCGGGACATCACCGGGAATATTTGACACCGATCTGGATGGAATAGGTGATGGAGCAGAGGTGAACTCCGTCGAGGCAACCGATCCACTTGATCCGGATTCAGATGGGGATGGAGTCCTTGACGGACGTGAATTGAAGGAGGTCACATCCCCACTTGATCCTGATACCGATGGTGATGGGAGATGGGATGGTTTTGAGATATGGTCAGGTACCGATCCGAGGAATCCCGACCAACCCAGGTTGGTAAGGGATATGGATGGTGATGGTCTATCTGATGATGAAGAACTATTTCTTGGGACATCAGTTTCTGATAATGTTACGGATGGCGACGGCCTACTGGATGGTATGGAATATGGATTGCTGGGGACATCCCCGGTATCGAATGATACCGATGGTGATGGTCTCAGCGATATGGAGGAGGTTTTCATTCATTTCACATCTCCTCTGTCAAATGATACCGATGGAGACGGCCTCAAAGATGGATTCGAGCTCCATCTTGGGACCTCACCCCGCATGAAGGATACAGACCTGGATGGATTGAGCGATCTCCAAGAGTTTGAGATCGATACATCACCGAGGGATCCTGATACTGACAATGGTGGGATATCTGATCTCCTGGAGGTGCTCTTTGCAAAGGATCCTCTTGATCCCACTGATGATCTTCCCATTCCGGACGATGCTGACAGCGATGGTCTTCCAGATATCTTTGAACTGATCCTGAACACTTCAATTACGAACAGTGATTCTGATGGTGATGGCCTGACCGACGGAGAGGAGTTCTTCACCTTTGGGACAGATCCAACCAGCCCCGATACAGATAATGACACCCTCACAGATCGCCATGAGATCGAGAGACATATGACCGACCCTCTAGACAGCGACACTGATGATGATGGCCTTGATGATGGGACGGAGGTAAGGAACGGTGCAACCTCGCCATTGTTGAATGATACAGATTCAGACGGTCTTTTGGATGGTCTAGAACTGGAGCTGAAAACAAATCCCCGGGTCCCTGATACAGATGGCGATGGTCTTACTGATGGGGTTGAATACCTGAAGATCGGAACGGACCCGACAGAACCGGATACTGACGGAGGTAACGTACCTGATGGGAAAGAGGTTGAACTTGGAGGAGACCCACTGGATCCTGATGATGACATTCTGTTCATGGATAGTGATGATGACGGTCTTCTGGACAGTGAAGAGGATATCGATGGCGATGGTGAGGTTGACGCCAATGAGACCGATCCCAACGATCCCGACACTGATGATGATGGAGTTTGGGATTCATATGAGCTATACGGTGTTTTGGGTACTCCATCAGACCCCCTGGATCCCGACACCGATGATGATGGACTAATCGATGGAGAAGAGTTAATGGTGGGTTCGAATGGTTTCATTTCTGATCCTACAATGAACGATACTGATGGTGACGGTCTGGATGATCCTGACGAAGTATTCGGTACCTACGGTGCGGTCAGTGATCCATCATCGCCCGATGGAGACCGTGATGGATTGACCGATCCTCAGGAGGTCCTGATCTCAGGAACGGATCCTCTGGATCCGGATAGTGATGATGATGGTCTGCCGGATGGTTGGATCGATGGATGGGGAGGTAGACCTCGTAATGGTGTACCTGACCCAGGCGAATTCGAGGATCGGGACCTTGATGGTATTGTTGATGACGGTGAATGGGGTAAAAATGGTGAAGGACCCGGTGAAACAGATCCATTGGATCCTGACACCGATGGGGGCGGCGTTTCTGATGGTGATGAACTATTTCACAAACCGGCCCCATTCGATCCATTGAATGGATTTGACGATGTCTACATCCTTGATACCGACGGGGATGGTTTGATCGATCTTGAGGAGAATGGAACAAGGGGAACCGATTGGTTATCGATCGACTCCGATGATGATGGAATGGCTGACGGATATGATGATATTGTATTGGATGGCGTTCTTTATCCAGGTGAGCTGACAGGTCACAATGGTTGGGGCCCGACCGATCCAAATAATCCACACAGTGATAAAGATGGCCTGAAAGATGGTGAGGAATATCTCAAAGGAACGGACCCGAATTCCGAGGATTCGGACCTGGACGGGCTATACGATGGTTTTGACGTCACTGTAGGTGCAGACGGACAACCGCATCTCGGGGAGTTGACACCAAAGAACCGGTTCGATCCCTTTGATCCCTATCTTCCAACAGATCCACTTGACCCCGATAGCGATGGTGACGGACTTTGGGATGGAGATATTGCACTTGGAGGCCTATCTTTCTATGGAGAATATCATTACGGGACAGATCCATGGGACCCTGACACGGACAGGGATGGATTGGACGACCATACAGAGGTAACGGTCCGCTATAAGGATTCAGCGGTGAAGTGGAGCGGCAGTCCTGACAATGATGATAAGACCAATCCACTGGACCCGGACACAGACCAGGGTGGAATGATCGATGGTCTGGAAGTGGAGAAAGGATTGAACCCCCTTGATGAGGATGATGATAAGGATTTTCTTGATGAAGATGGGGACGGATTGCTGAACGGGCAGGAACGCGGATCTCCCTCTCTTTTCTTTGAAGAAAGTACGGTTGATTGGAACGGTGATGGGATCAGGGATCATCGTCCGAACTGGCAGGACCCTGATACCGATGGAGATGGTCTTACCGATGGGGAAGAGGTGAGGAGGATCCCTCCAACCAATCCAGTTAACAACGATACTGATGAAGACCAACTTACTGACGGTGATGAGGTTTTGATACATGGAACCGACCCACTTGATCCAGATTCTGATGATGATGGCTTGAGCGATGAGACCGAGGTTAGATACATCTATCACAAATGGCAGTCGTTCGTGGATTGGAACCAGGATGGGATCCTGGACAACAAGACCGATCCAAACAATCCTGATACAGACCTGGATTCACTGAGCGATAAAAGAGAGGTCAGAGATGGTACGAATCCTCTGGACCCAGGAGATCCCGGGAGAGAATACCAGCCGGAGAAAGAGACCTACATAATCATTCACTCAGGCCCCAGCGCCCTCTCCAAAACAGAGGATCCATTGGACAATCCATTCAAGATCACAGGCGTTGTCAAGAGTGAAGATGATAAAGTTCTGCATGGAGTATGGGTCAATATACTCATTGTGGATAGGAACATTGACCAGGAGACCGCGCTGGAGCTTGAAAATAATCCCTCATTTCGTGTCGGTACTGCAACGACCGACAGTGATGGTACATTTTCAGTTACATGCACTCCATGGGGTAAGATCCCCCACGGAGAGGTTTACATATATGCCGTTTCCCGACAAAGAAGAATGGACGGCAATCTATTTATGCCGACTGCCTCGAAACCGATCCTGTCCACCGTATCATCGGCCTCCGAATTTCAGATCGATCTCGATGATGGACCCTATTCCATTGGATCCACTGTCCTTTTCACTGCCGATCTGATGGATGTTGGAGGGGTCCCGGTTCAGAATGGTGAGGTTGAATTGAAGACCGAATGGGGATCCACCAAACAATTACTTACTTCGGAAGAGGGTATGATCTCTACACCTCTGGTCCTTCCAAATGAAGTTGGGATTTTCAAGATCACACTAGAATTCCAGGGTTCGACCTTTATCTCAACCACTACACTGTCATCGACGATCATCACCGTGGATGGTCCATCGATCATACTTCAGGAGATCCCCGCCTCTCAATTATCAGGGTCTTTGATCTATGTCAATGGAACGATCTTCGGAGCAGGTATCGATCCCCAGGGTGGGGTGGATATCACGGTCCAGAGGAGATCGGACGGAAAAGAAATTGCGACCCATACTTCATTGATAGATGATAGCTCATTCTCATTTGCCCTCGAGTTGGATCCAAAGATCTACAACGCTGGATCATATTCGATCAATGTTGAATATGAGGTTGGACCGGAGAACATGGCTGTCAATGCTTCACTTGAATTTACCCTGAAAGGAAAGACATACCTTGTTCTTGGAAAGGAGATCATGATCAGAGGTGTCGATGAGGAGTTGGACCTCCTGCTTATTTCTGGGGAGATACTTCCTCTCGTCAATGAAAAGGTCAGAATTTCATTCCCCGGCTCACCATGGCTTGGATCATATACTGGTTTGACCAATCGGACCGGGTGGGCGATCATCAAGATCCCTATACCAGATGATATGCCGCTGGGACAGGTTCATATGGCAGCGGTGCATGAAACAGAGGACCCCTCCATTCTCGGAGGTCAAGTCTCAAGCACCCTATCGATCATGGCTCAAAGCAGGATCGAGGTTACGGATCAAATGGACATCGTCACCCTTGATGAGAATATCGTGATCTACGGCAGATTGGTCGATGATCTCGGTTCAGGCATTTCCACTGAAAGTTCCATTGAATTTGTTATCAATGGCGAGATGGTGCAATCAACCGGGACCGATGATCAAGGTTTCTTCGAGATATCACATACACTTTCCACTTTCACTACACCGGGACCATCGATCTTCAGTGTCAGGTTCTCTGACATTCCTGATGATCGAGCTGGCTGGTTCGCTTCCTCGATCCAATCCTGGGATGTTACAGTATATTCCCGAGTGATCTTCGATACCGATATCGAAATTGATGGATCAAATACGACACTTGAGGTACTGCTTAGGGACCAGAACAGGAATCCGGTCACAGATGCTCAGTTGAGGGTTGGCTCCAGAAATGTATATCGGACCTATATGACTGATGAAAATGGAACATTGGTCATTTCCCTTGAGGATCCGCAAAGCGGTCAGATCTTCGATATCGAGTTCCAGGGAGATGCAGGGAGATATCTCATCCCCGCTTCAACAAATATTACGATCCCGGCTCTGAACAGTAGTTCACCATCAAAGATCGATGGCAGGGTGATCATTGTTGTGATATCCGTTGTAATCCTGGTTTTGATCTTCGCCTCCATAGTACTTATCAACAGGGT
>JAUVBH010000100.1 GCA_030591285.1 Thermoplasmatota archaeon | reverse complement strand
GATTCGCTGCTTCGAATGTTAGCTCTACCGCACCCTTTTCCCTGTCATTTCCAATCTCTCTGGCACGATCGAACAGGTCATTACCTTCCAAAATTGTACCCCCACAGTTAGGTCTAACCGATAAATAGAAGCTCTGCTTTATATAACGTAGTGAGAAGATGGATGAAGTTACCTTAGGTGCAGGCTGTTTTTGGGGAGTCCAGGCATCTTTCGATCAATTGGATGGTGTCATAGAGACCTCGGTTGGTTATACTGGTGGCAATACCAAGGATCCGACCTACAAAGAGGTCTGTTCGGATAAAACAGGTCATGCTGAGGTTGTTAGGGTGGTGTTCGATCCAGAGGTCATTTCCTTCAGGGAATTGCTGGACCATTTCTTTTCCATCCACGATCCTACGACCATGAACAGACAGGGCCCAGATTTCGGATCGCAGTATCGTTCCGTGATCTTCTTCAATTCAGCAAAACAGGAGAATGAAGCAAAAGAAGTGATGAAGAAATGGGACTCTTCCGAGAGTTATCATAAACCCATTGTAACAGAGATCTCTCCTGTTATGGAGTATTACAAGGCAGAGGAATATCATCAGAAGTACTTCGAAAAGAATGGTTATGTCGGCTGTCATTGATCGTTCAAAGGATTTATTTGATACTCCTCCATTGTTGTAGTATTGAGGAGTAGATTTGAAAGAGGGGGGCAAGTTCCGAAATTCCTGGAGATTGACCAGTGCCTGTTTCAAGGTACTCTGGAAGAATCCCAGGTTGTTGGCTTACCCATTTTTTGCATTCATTGCAAGTTTCTGTCTATTGATGGTTTTCATCGGTTTTGTTTACGGTGTGCAGGATTGGGTGGAGCAAACAGAGAGTTCCAGGGTATCGTTGATCCTTATTCTGATACTGGGTTCTCTCGTCGTTTACATGTTCATGGCCTTTGTTGCGATCATATCCAACGCTTCGATAGTTGGTTTCTGTAAGCTTCTTCTGGAAGGGAAGAGACCTTCAGTGAGGGATGGTTATATTCTCGCCTTTTCAAGATTGTTCACGTTGATAAGCTGGACAGTGATCACCACCGTTGTTGCTTTCTTGAGTTCCCTGGGTAGGTTCGTTACAACACTCCTTGGATTTGCCTGGTCTGTTCTGTGCTACTTTGTTGTGCCAGTGATAATATTTGAAAAAGTGGGGCCCATCAAGGCAATAAAAAGATCTAAGGAGATATTGAGAAAGAACTGGGGTGTGTCCCTGATATCGAATTTCGGTATCTGGACCTCGGTCATTGTGATCTACATCATTTTGTTGGTCATTCTAATTGTTTTGACATTCCTCTCATTGACCGCAGGTGCGGTCCCAATACTGATGTATCTTCTGTTCATGATCCTGTTGGTGACGATCTTCTTCGGTTTGATAGTGTATGCTTTGAAAGGGATATTGATGGCATCCCTGTACTGGTATTCGGTTACTGGAGAACCCGGTTTCAATATTCCTTTGGTCTCCATGCAGAAAATGTTCAAGGGAAGAAAGACCACAGTTCTTCTTGCCAGCGATGGACAGGCTGTTTATTTTGAAGAATAGAGTTTCATTTTCCAAGAAGAAAGATGGAGATCCAATATAGTGGATTATTTCATAAACAATATAAGGCGGATAGATGTTGTCACAAATGTTCCCAGCTGATAATTCTTGGAGAGATAAATTTGGTCAGAAAGTTCTATTCAGTGCTGCTTTTACTATTCTTCTTGATACCTCTAATGCCTCTCTCCACTACCGATGCTCAACAGACCTCTATGAGTGAACTGGAAGCAACTGAACATCGTGATATCGATTTCTTTGTTGATGAGATACCCGGCTCTGCAGGTGAAGGATTTGAACCACATATTGTAGCTGGTCCTGGTATCTATGGTGAAGAATGGCTCTATATCGATTCACCGACAGGAATCGGTGGGGGACAGAGTGGAAATCTATGGATATCCAAGGATCATGGAGATACCTGGGAGCCCCATGAATATGGGAGAAATGCACTGGGGTCCGGTGACTCCTACACTGCGATAGGAGCAGACGGGACCATCTACTACACTGATCTTTATCTCTGGAGTTCCACTATTGATACATCAAAAGATGGCGGGAACACCTGGATAAGAAATCCATTGGCTACTGTTACAAGGGTTGGCGACCGCCAATGGCTCAGCATGGGCCCAACAGTTGGAACATTGCCCGGGTCCCAATCAGAAACTCTGTACATGGTCTATAACGACATCCCCTTGGGACTTGTCATCCAGAGGTCCCAGTGGTCATCCAGAGGATTCATGTGGACAATGGGAAACAACAGACAGGCAGTGACATCCAATGTAGGTTCCAGGGACCATTTCTGTGTGGATCAAGTTGATGGGACAATATATCTTCCCAACAAAGAAAGTGGTATGATAACGGTTTATGTTTCACAGGATGGTGCGGATTCATTTACAAGAAAAGAGGTCACTTCAGATGCAGGTGATGCTCAAAATATTTTCATTGCTTCAGATGTTGACCTGGAAGGAAATTTGTACTTAACTTGGTCCACCCAGGAGGACGTCTTCATGGCCGTATCCCAGGATAAAGGTGATCAGTGGGTGATCACAAATGTCACGGATACTCCAGGGACCAGAGTATTGCCTTGGATCACCGTAGGAGATCCTGGAAGGGTAGCTTTGACCTGGTATGATACCAACGCAACAGGGGAAATTTCCGATGAGGTCGAAGAAGATGTTGAATGGGGGACCTATGTAGCGATCACAACGAATGCCTTTGCTGAGAATGTTTCCTTTGTTATCTCACCGGTGATCGAAAATGTGCATACAGGAACCATCAGAACGACAGGAACCGGTGGGAACGCTGATAGGGACCTTGGGGATTTCTTCACCTGTGATGTTGATCAATATGGAAGATTGATAATCACCTTCGGAATGGATGGTGATGATGGACCAGATGCGAGACAGTCCATGGTAATGTTCGCCAAGCAATTGGAGGGCCCATTCCTCAAGAAAGATGTTGGTCCCGTGGCAATGTTCGAGAACCAGACCTACAAGATGACCGTTGAGGTCGATGCTTCAAGAACTCACGATATGAGTGGTCAGAGGATAACAGAGTACCTATGGGATTGGGGAGATGGCACGAATTCCACTGGTGTCAGATCTGACCATGCCTATGAGGATAGCGGGACCTACGAGATCACATTAAAGGTTGTAAATGAGCTGGATATGAGAAGTAGTGTTTCAAGTAATATTGTGGTTACAAAGGAGAAGGAAGGAGGAAGCGGCATTATCCTGATCGTTTTCTCAGTAGGTTTGATCGCAGCAGGTGTGGGGGCAGTTGTGTTTTACATGAGAAGGAAAGCTTCCAATCCCAAACAGAAATAATGATCAAACCGAAAATAACTGACATTGTTTTCCTTGAGGACATGCTTCAACTTTCCTCGATGATAGATATATTTCATATCACTTCACTTTTACTGAGAAACGTTCACTCTTCTTCGATCTCGAATTGGTCATCGACCTTTTTTCTGAATGATCTTATGGAAAATAGACTCAAAAGGATAGCTATCAAGATAACAGGGATCAGCAGATAGATCGGACTGATATCCTTGTCCTTTTCATCATCTGCTTCCCTTTCCATTACGGCAGTATATCCTTGAAATGAAGAGATAAGTTGATCCCCGAAAGCATCATATATTCGCAATTCAAACCTGTAATTGCCCGCTTCTACTTCTGTTAGGTCCAAATGAACATTCCTTTCCTCACCTGATTGGACTATAATATCAATGATATTGATGGTCGTGAAATTGTCACCCGTTGGTGGCAGTAGAATGACAATGATCCTTATCGGATCATCCCGTGGATTGAATAAAGAGATCGGGATCAATTCTCCTTTGAATAGATCAGGCAACTGAAAAGGAGGAAATATTGGTGGCCTTGGCACTGTACTGAATGCGATGTATAAATGTCTACAAAAAGCTCCATTCTTTCCATAGTATCCTGGTTCCAGCTCCAGGATGTAATCTGTCCCTTGAATCAGATCATCATGGGATATTCCAACCGAACGGCCTGTTGTTGCCCAAGAGAAGGTCAGATTTCCAACTTCCCTGGAGGATAAGGCCTCCCTTATGGAAATTTTTTCTTCTATCAGACCTTTATCCACGGTATTGTTTGTGAAATATAGGTAGAAATCATGACTTACACTGACATCTTCTAGATCATCTATGGATGGATCTTGCATGATAACGTCAATTGGCCTGAATTCTGTGTAAATGTCGTATACTTCTCCCCGGACCAATGCCTTGGATCCATCTTCGGCTATCAATTCATTATCATAGCTTCCAGGTTGGAATTTTGAGATCCTCAGAGAATATACTCTATCATGATCAAGGATCCCGATGGGGGTCAATTTGATATTTTTTCTATCTTCTGATACCTCAATTCCAAGGTCCATGGGAGGATTCCCGAACGAGAAATTTTCCCTGAGGCTTCCTAGGTCTGTGAACCAGATCGGCATATCGAATTCAATGATGATAACACCATTAATCATCATCATACCCAGAGGGTCTTTGGTATAGGAAATATTTATTCTGTCATCCACCCTTGATAGATCTAAGTTCATCTCATTTCTATGCCATCCTGCGCCAATGCGATTGATATAAAGGACCGATGTATTGAGACCAAGGTGGGAACCATTGGCCACAATTCCAAGATCATACAAGGTCCTCTGGTTCATTTCGATATCGATCCAATAGTAACCAGACCTGTCAGTAACATCTGATCCCAAAACAATCCCATTATGCACAAGCTCCACCGGGATATTTTCAATGCTTTCATCTCTGAAGGTAACCTTGCCAGTGATGGTAGCACTTCTCAATTTCTCTGTCCTGAAACTGTAGAGAAAATCCCTCCAGAGAGGTTTCGTCCCTTCTCTATCAATAAGTTCTTTGCTTAACCAGATCGAGTAATTGGAATTAAAGGACAGTTGACCTTCTGGAACCAGTCTCCATCGCTTGTAGGAACCTGTTTCGTTCTTCAACCTACAGGGCACCTCGGTTCCAACGGCATCGAATAATTTAATCGTATTCTTGTTGACAGACACCTCATCCATTTCAGGTTCGAAGGTTATCCTGAACTCGCTGTCTTGATGAATGATCGATCCGTTCTGGATCTCTATATCTCCAGGATCACCAATTGCTATGATCTGAAACGGTGGTGTGTCTTCCACCAGAGTGATATTGAAGGTTGTGAGACCCTGAACAAGGGGAGGAGTGCCAAAATAGTGATCATCAAAATTTGGCTTTTCAGCCTTGAAATAGGTATTGATATCAACCCTTATCTCATCGAAAAGAACTACACCTTCACTATCTGATATCTGCTGCTCATTTGTGATCCTTTGGGTGAATGTCACACCTTCAATTGGTTTCTTATAAATGTCCATTGCATGGAACATCACTGAACTGGTCTCATGTTTGAAGACCTTCAGAGTATTCACTTCATGTATTTCTCCTCTTTGCAATTTGAACATGTAAGGATCGGTCCTGTTACCATAGTACAGGTATTCGTCGATCAATCCATTTGATGGTCCAAATACAATTATGGTATGGTCGGTGTCCTCCCTTACCTTTGATTCGAAGGTGCCATTTACCAGTTCTATCCGGGTGCTGTCAATCATGACCTCTGTTCCCGGTGGAGCTGTTTCATCGGTTCCATTGATAAGAACTGTCCCTTTCACGATCGGTCTGTCCGGCCAGGTTGTGAAAGAAGAATTCAACGTTCTCCAGAGCACTTCATTCCCATCGATATCTCTGACCCGTGGGGTGACATTGAACCGATATGTGGTGTTGAATTCCAGATCCTCCGCTGGACTCATTTCCAGAAGTTTTTCAGAAGGATACCATGTTCGGACAACCGAAACCTTTGTTCCATTCAAAATCTCTATGAAAGCAGTGCCCTCTGTAAATGATGATGCATTCATGTCTTGAAAAAAACCAACCCGTACCTTGAACTTGGTTTTGTCATTGTTCAGACCACTCGATCCATGGGCAGGAGAAAAATATTTAACCGGATCATCCTCGATGAGGGTGATATTGTAATGAACTGTTTTACCCTCATATAGGATCCTTTTAATGTCCCCAGTTTGGTCTAAAGTATTGAAATGTTCCTTGCCGATATGGAAAGTGAGATTGTTCGGCTCTGGCCAATTGAGTCCCAATTGCAGTCCATCAAATAATATTGAACCGTTCCTATCTGTTATTAATTCTGTATCAGGTGGTT
>JAUVBH010000075.1 GCA_030591285.1 Thermoplasmatota archaeon | reverse complement strand
ATAGACATTGCCCTTGGAGAGATCACCAAGGAGCTCGAAGATGCGGGTCTTTGAGACAGAATAATCCAGGATGAATACACATGGGTCTTCGTATATTCGACAGGCTCTTCGGGAGAAGGGGAGACTACGACAGGCGTAGTGATGAATACCGTGAGGACCAGTATTATGATGGTCCTCCAGAGACAGAAAATGATTCTCTTCTGGTAGATCATCATTTTATTTACCCCGCCGAAGATGGACATGATAGAAGGATAGAATCGATGTTCTATCAGGTCGAAATTGAGAACAATACCGATTATCCAATGGGGAACATTCGGATAGATTTCGGAAAAAAGAACAAACTCGGCAGGTTCGGATCTGCTGATGTTGAGAACAGACTCCTGGATCCGGGTGAAAAGCTCAAAGTGAAGGTCCCTTTCCAGCCATTGTATCAGGGTGGGACCGAGGAGCTGGAGTTCGAGATCCTTTTCTTTGACTTCAAATACAAGGTAGAGGAACGTGTTTTAATGAGAACGGAACCTCTCAAGGTCGTTGTCCCCAAGTTCACGCCAGTTGAACTGGACGAGGATGGATTCAGATACCTGACCTCGGACCTTTACAGGTGGGCAATGGAGACCGAGATACTTCCCATTCCACCAAAGGAGCTCTATGAGGTCATCGTGAACCGGTTGAAGAAGATCGGTTTCGAGGAAGCCCATGAGATGATCAACGAACGGCTTTTCAGAGCCATCAACCAGTTGGTGGCAACCGACAAGAAGGGCAGGAAATGGGCTGCCCAGGTTCAGGTCATCGGAAAGGACAAGGAATCCAAGTTCCTTCTCTACACCTTTGGTGAAAGACCCCTTCATGCGTACAATCTCTCCGTGAAGACCTTGTTAAAGGTCGACGGTAGGGAAGAGTTCCTGAAGGATTTGATCTGATATCCATCAGGTCTTGGTTCGATAAGTTTCAAATACGAAACCAGCTGTTTCAGGTAGTGGAGTGATCCCTTCTGGGGCTACTTGGATCTACAGTGGAGTGTTAGCGATGTCACCATCATTCTTTAAGAAGAGTGGTTCTTCAGCGGTCAAGCTTGTAACTGCAAGCAAGGCAGAGATCAACCAATATTCTCAGGCTCTAGCCGGTCAGGGTTTCACTGTTGTTGGGACCCCGATCGAATACAGACAACCAATGTCCCAGCAGCAACTTCGGGATTCAGCCAAGGCATATGCGGTTCAGAACAACTGCTTTTTAGTAGTTGAGGTCAACGACCCGAATCCAGTTGCGAATCCATACAATCCTTACAAGTACTATCTCTTTTCACATGCTTCTGGACAACATTGCCCCGATCCATGTGAACCACCCTCAAGAGGTGGATCTGGAGGAGCCCAGCAGACACAGCAGACCTTCGCTCAATTCAGCTGTCCTTACTGTCAAACAGCATTCCAATCCTATGTCAAACCCGGACCAAATGTCCTGACCTGTCCAAGATGCAGAGGACAGAGTCAGGTGGATATTCCCGCAGGTGGTGCTGGACAACAACCAGCTGGTGGTTCCGAAGTCCAGAAAAAACTTGCTGAGATCAAGCTGAGACCCAGCTACAATACTCTGGATGAGATGGTCCTTGATTGTGTAGAAGCCCTGAGCAAGATTTTGATGATCGAAGGATATCCCATCGAATTCACCGATACCGGGGAGTTTCTCTATCCCTTCATCAAGATGCAGGCCACGGCCTATGAGCATATTGGGTTCAGGAAGATGGATATGATCCTGATGAAGGAAGCTACTCATGATTTCAAGGTCATCGGGTCCGAGCAGCACTCCCAATCCCAGGCAAATGTGAATCCACACAAGGACGAACTCTTCTCGGTGAAGGTTCTTGGTGGGATCAACTTCCTTGTTCTGGAGGAGTTCAAAGGCCTTGAACCTGATCAGAAACAGGCCATTGCAAATGCTTTCTATTCCTACCTGACTCAGTATGTCGGAGTTCTGTCCTGATCGGATACTGAGAGTTGATCCTCTATTCTTTATTAGGGTTTTTTTTCTTGTTCTTATTGGACGGAGTTCCCTGCTTTTGATCAAGCTTTGTGGAACGGTTGGGACACCCTTAAATCAATGTATGTGATTTATGCCCCCATGGAGGTTCTCAGGGGGAAGCCTGTTTCACAGAGAATAGACTCCGAGCTGAAGCTTCTCTCAGAGAAGATCGGGGCACCAACTCTCGTCGTTTATCTTGTGAATGGTGATAGGTCATCTGCCATCTATGCAAGATCGAAGATCAAAAAGGGTGAGAAGATAGGGGCCAAGGTCATTCTTAGGGAGTATTCCAAGGATGTGAGCATTGATGAACTTGAGATGAACCTGTCCAAGGATGCTACGGATCCCGCCATTCATGGCATCATGATCGAGAGACCCCTGCCTGATGGGATCGATATCCATGAACCGATGAAGATCGTCCCTTCAGTAAAAGATGTTGAAGGACTGCATCCGGAGAACTATGGGCTGCTGGGGATGGGCGATCCCAGGTTCATAGCCCCTACACCTCTCGGAGCACTCCTTTTGATGCTTCACTACGGAGTTGAGATCAAAGGGAGCGAGGTCGTTGTGGTTGGGAGAAGTCCCAATGTTGGGAGGCCTCTTGCTACACTCCTTTCCCAGAAAGTGGCTTGGGGAAATGCCACTGTGACATTGGTCCATTCCCGGACCAAAGATATTGGTGCCCACACAAAGAGGGCTGACATCGTGATAACGGCGGTTGGCAGATCGAAGATGCTCAAAGGGGATATGGTGAAAGAAGGAGCTATCCTCATCGATCTTGGTATAAATCCAGAAGGAAATGGTATTGTTGGAGATGTTGATATCGAGGATGTCGCTGGGAAAGCTTGGGGAGCCACACCCACGCCAGGAGGCACGGGTCCTGTCACGGTATCTTCAATGTTCCTCAACCTTTACAAAGCGAGGATGCTGCAAGAGGGGTTGAAGGTAGAGTTCAATGACGAGATATTGGGATCTGTCTATGGAGAAAGGGGAGGAAATTAGATGGTGAAGATCGTCACATGTCAGGAATGTGGTAACCGGATGACCCAGGAGTGGAAGGAATATTCCCTCTGCCCTGAATGTGGTGGGCCTGTTGACAGTATCGATATCGATATGGGATTCGCGGAAAGGACCCCCAGGATCTTGATGGTGAGCGGGGCAGCATTCTGTCTTTTTGCTGTATGTTACCTGTTGTTCAAATTGATCTCTGATGATATTGGTCAGAGTGATGGGACTACCACCATGGTGTTTTTCCTTGTTGGGATCGGTTTCTTTGCAGCATCCCTGCTGGTCAGAATGCAGGTTTCCAACAAGGCCAAGGAGAACGCAACTTCGAAAGATACATACAGAAAGCAGAGGATGGTCAAGAACGATCCCGGTGAGGGACAAAAGGTTGTTAGATCTGGAAAGGTGGAAACACCTCCAAGAAGGACCGCAACCAAGGTCCCTGTCCGTGACAAATGACCCCTGCATTTCAGTATATTTCAGTATCTTCCTTTTTGTTTAAGGATAGTTATTAATAAGGTAGTTTAATTCCCAGTTGACTTCCCATATTTGTTTGGAATCTGGGTAAGTGCACAGTTTTACATGGAGGCAAATCGATGCGTAGATCGACCTTGACCATGATGGTGATGGCGGGTCTGCTCCTTATCGGCCTTTTTGCGTTCCCAACCGTCCAAGGAATCGGCGGTGAGAGTGCAGATAGGTCAATGATAACGACTGAATCCGGGGATACTGATTACTTCCTGGATCAGAAGGAGGGATCCTGGTTCATCATCGATATGATCTCGAACAGCGAAAGAACAATGGATGTTAAGCTCTATGTGATGAATCCACATACTGATGAACAGCACAATGTGCAAATAGAGCTAACAGTCCCCGACGACGAGGATTGGGATTTCAAGATCAAGGAGATCCTGGACGAAGGTGGTAAGGATATTACCGGAGATTCCGAAGTTGTCGAGGATTTTGAATACAACGTCATGGGGTTGAATGGTGGAAGCCAGGTGACTGTGATCCTTGAAGCATCCTATCTTGGAGATAATAAGGACACAGAGGAACAGGTGACCCTTTTCGCCACACTTGATGGAAATGAATTCTCATCATCAAAGACGTTGACCTTCAAGACCTATGAAGGTAGTTTCTTCATGATCATTGTCGGATTAGCCGCTGCCCTTCTGGGTCTCGGCTTTGCATTTATAACGGCAAGGGCGATCATGAAGAAGGAGGTAGGCAGCGATAAACTTCTGGAGCTTGCTGGCTACATCCGTGATGGCGCCACTGCCTTCCTAAATGCAGAATATAAGGTTATCATCTTCTTCATAGTCGGAGTTGTCCTGTTCTTAATAGTGGGAGTATTCACCCTTGATATGAGCTGGATGCTCATTCCTGCTTTCCTCCTTGGTGCCCTCTTCTCTGCTTCTGCGGGAAATATCGGCATGAGGGTGGCAACAATGGCCAATGCAAAAACTGCATGGGCCTGTAAAAGTGGAAAAAGAGCCGGACTGAAGGTAGCTTTCAACTCCGGTTCCGTTATGGGACTCACAGTTGTAGGTCTCGGTCTTCTCGGCGTATCTTTCCTCTATATTATCTTCGGTGACGTCAATATGCTCTTTGGCTTCGGTTTCGGGGCATCTTCCATTGCCCTCTTTGCCAGGGTCGGTGGCGGCATTTACACAAAGGCTGCCGATGTTGGTGCTGACCTTGTTGGAAAGGTCGAAGCCGGCATTCCTGAGGACGATCCACGGAACCCAGCCACGATTGCGGACAATGTCGGTGATAATGTCGGTGATGTCGCTGGAATGGGAGCTGATCTCTTCGAGTCATATGTTGACTCTATCATCGCAGCAATGGCCCTAGGAATCATGGGTGTATCCGCCCTTGGCGGAGGATTGGTCGGTGGCGGTTCTGCAGGTGCGGCAACTCTTCTTCCGTTAATCCTTGCTGGCGTTGGTATCCTCTGTGCTATCCTTGGAACCTTTGCGGTCAGTGCAGCTGGGAAATCAATAGAACCTCACAAACAACTCAACAGGGGGATCTGGGTCTCAGCCGGTCTGATGACCGTCGCTTCACTGGGATTGATCTACTTTTTCTTCAAGGGTGAGACAAACTCCACAGAGATCATTCTCGCTCTGTTCTTTTCCCTCATGACCGGGCTTGCATCTGGTATCGTTATCGGTAAGGTCACCGAATATTATACCTCCGACAAGGCAAAACCGACCCAAAGGGTATCAGAAGCATCTACCACAGGTGCAGGACCAAACATCATAGCTGGTCTCGGCCTTGGGATGATCTCAACCGCTGTTCCTGTTATTGCAGTGGTTGTGACCATAGTTGTTGCCTATTATCTCTCCGGACTTTATGGCATCGCTCTGGCAGCTGTCGGTATGCTCTCAACGCTCGGTATCACACTTGCAACAGATACCTACGGACCAGTAGCTGATAATGCAGCCGGACTCGCAGAGATGGCTGGCATGGGTAAGAAGGTCAGGGAGACCGCAGAGGAACTCGATGCAGTTGGAAATACCACAGCAGCCATCGGAAAGGGATTTGCCATCGGATCAGCTGGACTTACTGCCCTTGCTCTCTTCTCTGCTTTCACACAGGCGGCGAATCTTGACCTTGCACAGTTCACACTTGTGAATCCATTCATCATAGCAGGTCTTTTCATTGGTGGACTACTACCATTCATCTTCTCTGCTCTGACCATGCAGGCTGTCGGAGTGGCAGCCCAGGATATGGTGGAAGAGGTCAGAAGGCAGTTCAAGTCCATCAAGGGAATAATGGAAGGGACGGCTCAACCGGACTACGAGAGATGTGTAGAGATTTCAACAAAGGGCGCCCTGAAGAAGATGATCCTTCCATCACTGCTTGCAGTGCTGGTACCCATCGTTGTCGGGTCCATATCAATGGAAGCCCTTGGAGGACTTCTCGCTGGATCGATCGTGACCGGTTTCGTTCTTGCTGTTATGATGGCCAACTCAGGCGGTGCCTGGGACAATGCAAAGAAATACATCGAATCCGGCCATCTTGGTGGAAAGGGATCCGATGCTCACAAGGCAGCTGTTGTCGGTGATACGGTTGGAGATCCATTCAAGGATACATCAGGACCTTCATTGAACATCCTCATCAAGTTGATGTCAATTGTATCCCTGGTGTTCGTGCCACTCTTCCTTGTGTTGAATGCCTTGATAGGCTGAAACCTAAAAGAAGTGGACCATTGGGAGGTGCCTTTGGCGCCTCCTTTTTTTTTTTAAAAAAATATTCTTTAATTGTTTTAACAGGGGCCCGATAACATGGTCCTGTTGATTACTTCCTTGCCTTCGCTATTGAAAAAATGTGTAAATCTCTCAGTAAGACCGCATCTGGTGCACTCCCTGATGCAGTTGGTTCCCTTAACACTCTGTTGACCTTCTATTTTCTTCCATTGGTGGTTGCACATAGCGGGGCGCCTCCTTCGAGAGCTCTATTCCATCCTACTGTGCCTTTAAAAGAATTGTTGGGTGGTTCTACCATTTGGAGAATTTCATTTTCTTTCTATTTCGATATAGTAGAATTATTAAATATCAAACGTCAACATACAATAATTGAGAATAAAGGAACATTCTTTGGGGGGAATGACCTATAAATCAAATGAAAAGTCTACTCATAGCCATATTACTATTGGTGCCTGTTTCAGTTGTAATCGTTGTTCCAGGTACCATCACAGGTGCTAGCTGGGATCCGTTTTGGGGTGACAATGAGACCGGTGTGATCGTTACCAACGCTAGTGGAAGTCAGGAATCCTTCAAAACCGTAGAAGATGGAATGGGAGGTCTATATGTTGCGTGGGATGACGTTGGCGCCTCCCCAGAAAGGGCTATGGTTCAAAGGATCTCAGCGGGAGGTGAACCTCTCTGGTCGGCAACTGGCATTTCAATAAGTGATACAAAGAATTCTGTATCTGGTCCGGAAATTATTAAGGATAACAATGGCGGGATCATAGTTTCCTATATCGAACATCATTCGACCATTACTAACGTCTATGCACAGCGGATCAATGCATCAGGAGAAAAAATGTGGGGTCCCAATGGAACTGCTCTTGCACTTTCTGGATATAGTCAATATCGACACAACATCATCTCGGACGGTGATGATGGGGCCATTGTTTCCTGGCTCCAGAGGTCCTTTATTGGAGCTGGGGTCCAAGCGCAGAAGATCGCAGAAAATGGCACTCCAATGTGGGGGGAAGGTGGAGTAAAAGTTTGTTCAGAAAAAAATGGATTGTTCTATCCAATT
>JAUVBH010000252.1 GCA_030591285.1 Thermoplasmatota archaeon | reverse complement strand
CGGATAGGTATCCGCACCCCATTTGAGGAATTCCAAAAGTTCTTCACCGCTTCCCATATTGAGCTCATTGTGTCCCCATTCTGGGTTGATATCGGTGAGGTTCATCTCGATGGATCCACCCTGTTTCAACTCGAGAAGTCTCGTATCTCCTTCCAATTCCTTGTCAATGATTACGATCACGTTCACTTTATCGTTATCAGGCACCATCTCAAGAAAATGGAGGTTGCACAGCATCATGTTCCACTCCCCGAGGTCCCCTTCCCCGTCGAGCCACATTAAAGTGGTCCATTCAGCTACAGCAGGGTCCGGGGTCTCACCGGGTCCATCATTGCCCCCTCCTATTACCAGTGCCAAAGCACCGATAAGGAGAATAGCGATCATTGCGACGGAGCCAATGACAAGATGCTGTCTCTCCATAGTGCCCCTATTCAGCCCCCCTCTAATTAATATTACGATTCTATGCTAATCATTTGCCAGTATTCCTTGCAACAAGATATATGCCGATCAACACAACAGGACCACCGATCATCGCTCCGACTCCAGGTGTCTCGCTGAGAATGAGGATGGCAAGTAATGTCGATCCAATCGGTTCTCCCAGTAGAGAGACCGAGACAAGTGTGGGAGAGATGTATTTCAGGGCCCAATTGTAGAGTGTATGACCTGCCAACATGGGACCAATGGCCAGGGCAAGGAAGATCAGATACTCCCTGGGGGCCTCAACAAGGAAATCAATTCCTCCGATAAGTATGGCGATCAATAGGAACAACGCAGCCCAGAGATAAACTATGAATGCGTAGCTGGGGAGGGATATCTTCTTTCTGTATCTGGATCCAGCCAGAATATATATCCCGGCCATAACCGCCCCTCCGAGGGCGAGAAGGTTCCCGATCAACGTTTCAAAGGATATGGTGAGATCTCCAAGGATCAGAAGAAATGACCCGAACAGTGCCAGGACCATACCTCCAACTGCCATCTTATTCAGTTTCTCCTTGAACAAGCCGACAGATATTGCAGCAACGAAAAGCGGATGTGTGGTAACAAGCACCACAGAACTAGAAACCTTTGTCATCTGGAAGGACCAGATCCACATTGCGAAATGAACAGCAAGTGCGAAACCAACTAAACCAAGCTCGAAGAACTGTTTCCTTCCAATTGTGTTTCTCTCTTTTCTAAAATACCAGATGAAGAATGGAAGGAGTATCAGATCAGCTATCAGCAGTCTCCAGGCAGCTATGGAAAGAGGATGGCTGTCTGATAGCTTTATCAGGATCGCAGCTGTGGAAACTGCTGCCATTGCAATAATGATCCAGAACTTCGAAGTGGACCTGTTGAACATCCTGTTGACGAAAGGTCCTTTCTCATCCACCATTGTTGAATGGAACATGGAGGCGATTATATAATACGTTTCAGAATACCCAAGGGATGACGGACCCCAATATAGAGCCTTGGAAGATAAAGAGGGGTAGTTGCGAACTATCGTTCGATCATCCACTGATCTGCGCTCCCATGGCAGGAGGACTGGACACTCCCTACAGGATGCTCCTTCATCGAATGGGTTGTCAACTTTCTTTCACAGAGATGATCTCTGCAAGAGCATTGTTCGAAGGAATTGAAAGAACGAAGAAGTTCTACAGTTGGGTCCCACTGAAAGGATATTCTGGTGCCCAGATCTTCGGTCACGATGCTGAGTATCTAAGCTTTGCAGCGAAGGAGATGGAAGAAGCCGGCCATCAAATACTGGACCTGAACGTGGGTTGTCCAAAAAGGAAGGTCACAAGGACCGGTTCCGGAAGTGCTATGTTGAAAGATCCTGAAAACCTGATCCACTGCATCAATACCATTCTTGATTCTACTAATTTACCTGTTGGTGTGAAGATGAGGATGGGCTATCATCATCTTGAAGAAAAAGATTTGAAAAAACTTATCAAAGATCTCCAGGGGACCGGTCTTTCCTGGATCACAATGCATTCAAGGACCGCTTTCCAGCAATATTCAGGAACAGCCGATAGGGACCTTTTTTCCAGAATGGTAAGCTGGGGAGATATACCGGTCATTGCTTCCGGGGATGTTAGATCTCCCGATGATGTGAAGGACTATCTCAAGAGAGGAGCTACAGCTGTAATGGTGGCCAGGGGTCATCTTGGAGATCCAACCTGGATCGATAGAGCGATCGCTTCTATCAGTGGAGAAGAGTGGACAGAAAGATATCCACAAACAGAGGACCAGATCAAGTTGCAACTTACGCTTCTTAGGGAGCATCTGGATTATTCACTAAAATGGTATGGTGAAGAGAGAGGATGCATCGAGTTCAGGTCCCACTTCAGCTGGTATCTCAAAAGGTTCAAAGACCGCAGGGAGTACCGGAACCGTCTCTATTCCATCAAAACAGGAAAAGAAGCAATTTCAATGATAGAAGAGATAGAAAATGTGTGGCTGGGTCAAGCAAATATGACCAAGTTTTAATAATCCAGTTGATGATTAGGGCCAAGCTGCTCCTTTCGGAGTGGAAAGAGGTGTTTCCCATGACGGACCTCAAAGGCCGTTTCCTTGCTTTGATCTTAACAACCATTCTGCTAGTATCAGCACTATTGATGATAGTTGGGGCCCCTGAGGATGTAAATGCGTCCGAAGAACCACCAACAAGGGCTGACAAATATTATCTTGGACAGACCTTCACAAAGAACTATGATTGGGTGGAAGAGGACCTATGGATGGTTGTCTTTGCGCAGAGTCTTGATGATTACAGAGGAACTGATGTTGGTGATGGGAGCAGGTTCTACAACTACATGGAAGTTGGCAACTCATTCATGTTCCCTATTGATGGAGACCTTCACAATTCAGGAAACATCAGAAGACCACTGGTTGAACTATTCACTGCAACAGACTGTGATTATTGTCCAAGTGCCGAAGAATCTCTTGACACCGTTCTCCAGAAAAGAGGAACCAATGATTTCACCTTGATCGAGTGGCATGAAGGTATTGCTGCTGGAGCTGATCCGTATCAAACAGGTGGAGCTGAATCCAGGATCAATAGATATAATGTGACTGGGAAACCAACGGTCATTTTCGATGGCCAGAGCGGGAGGGCAGGGGGAGATTCCTCTGTTCAAAGCCCTGAACTTGTTCAGGCGTATAATGATGCTATTAACCGATTTTCTGTTTATGATCCATACATGACATTATCCGGGTCCGCATCCATCACTGGGGATCAGGTATCTTTCAATGTTAGTTTCGAAGTTATTGATGCTCTGCCACAGGGAACCTGGGCACTATATGCAGTGATCGTGGAGGACCTTCAGAAGGAGCACAATGATGCAACAATGAGGTTCACACAGAGGAAATCATATTCCAAAAGTTTCGCAGACCTTCAGGAAGATCATCCTTCGATAATCCTTGACACGGACGCTACCTATTCT
>JAUVBH010000078.1 GCA_030591285.1 Thermoplasmatota archaeon | reverse complement strand
ATCAGAGATGAGATGATGATCCCGATTATTGTGAACAACCACCAGAGGCCAAGTAGTTTGGATACTGTGGAACTGCTTCCACCTCCTGTATCCGTAACCCTGATACCTCGACCATTGGTCGGGTCTCCCTCACCGATCTCATTGACCGCGCTTACCGCATAGTAATAGATGGCTTCCCGGGTCACATTTTCATCAGTGAATTTCAGACTTGAGTTGATCGTAGCATAGTATTCCATATCATCAGGTGCGGGCCCCCTGAAGATATTGTATTCATATACATTGAACCCACCATCCACAACAGGAGGTCTCCAGCTCATGGATATCTCCCTTCCTCCAACAACTCTCACTTCGAAGCTGTTTGGTGTCCCAGGGATCGCACCCGGTTTCTCGGAAAAGATCTCACTTGCTGGTCCATCACCAAGTTTGTTGGTGGCAAATATCTGATAATAGTACACCTTGCCGTTTCGAAGTTCAACATCCGTATAGTTCAGTTCGGTTGTGGTATCAGCATGGAAGAAAAGTGATTCGGGATCGTAACCTCTGAAGATCTTGTATCTCGTGATATTGTATCCACCGTTGAGCTCAGGAGCATCCCATGAGATATGGATCACATGGTCTCCCATGATCGTTTTGATGTTATTGATCGCTCCAGGTCTTGTCGCCGGAGTAGCTGAAACCTGGTCGCTGGGTCTTCCAAGACCCAGCTCATTGTGTCCATATACCTCATAGTAGTATGTCACTCCATTGACAACATCAGTATCGCTGTAACCAAATACATCGTTCCCGAGCTCCATATAGAGCTCCATCTCATTCGGTCCGGTGCCTCTGAACAGTTTGTATCCCCAGATCCCAATGCCACCGTAAGTATGGGGTGTTGTCCAGGACACGTTCACCCATCCGTTCCCATGATCTATCTCCATGTTCTGGGGCATTGAAGGAGAGTTGGCGGGTCTTGCATTAACCATCTCACTGATGGGCCCCTGTCCAAGTGTGTTCAGAGCTATCAATCGATAGTAATATGTGACACCGTTCTCCACCTGCCGATCCCGGTATTCTTCGCTGAAATCTATGTTGTTAAGGAATGTCAAGTTGTCTTCCTGGGTACCTCGATGAAGAAGATAGCTGTAGACTATGAAACCGCCATCATCTTCAGGTTCGGTCCAGGATAAACTGACATTCTTGTTCCCTGGCACAGCTTTCAGATCCGTTGGAACCCCTGGTGTCGTGCCTGGAGTTTCAGATACTTTCCCACTGAATCCCCCTTCTCCCATATCATTGAAGGCTGAGACCATGTAGAAGTATTCCTCACCATTGGTAAGACCAGTATCGTTGATGATATTGTCCTCAACCGACTTGTAAAAGCTAACTCCAAGTGGGGTCGTACCTCGATAGACGTTGTATTGATAAGGTGAAGGTCCACCGGAATGCTCCGGTTCGGTCCAGGTCAGAACGACATAGCTGTCACCGAATTCGGTCTTCAGCCATCTTGGGGCCGTTGGTCTTGTGGACATATTGACCTTGGTAACAAAAGCATCATAGAAGCCGCCAGTGTAATTCTCCTCGAAAGCGCCTTCGGTGGTGGGAAGGTCTCTGGAATCTGTGAAACCAACTATGTATGCAAGGCTGTTGTCATCACATGCAATACCAGTTCCAGTATCGGCCCCTTTCCCACCAAGGTAGGTCGAGTACCTTAGTGAACCTCCATTCTGGGCCAGTTTGGTTATGAATGCATCTACTCCTGGGCCTGTGATGGAGTGTTTATGAACAAAATATGTTGTTGGAAAGTTCAATGAAGCTGTGACACCTACAACGTAAACGTATCCTTCGCTGTCGATGTCGACGTCACGGGCGACATCATCATAATCTCCTCCCATGAACGATGAGAATATCAGTTTATCCCCACTGACATTGATCTTGGTAACAAAAGCGTCCCTTATTCCAGCAAGAGACCTTTGAAAGGAACCTTCCACTGTGGGGAAATTGGTGGAATATGTACCTCCTACAATGTAGGCATAACCGTCATCATCGACTACAAGACCCCGGGCTATCTCGTTCTTACTCCCACCTATATAGGTCGAATAATCAATTGATGCTCCTGAATGGTTCATCTTCAGCAGGAACAGGTCCCAACCGCTCCCGCTGTAATCCTCGTTGAATGCGCCTTCTGTTGTGGGGAAATCAAACGAAGATAATTCACCATAAACGTAGACATTGTCGGAACTGTCGAGGGACATACCGAAGGGTACATCTCTTCCTGATCCTCCTATATATGTCAGGTACTGCAATGAGGTCCCGGTGGGATCGAATTTGGCGAGGAAGGTATCTGATACACCACCGTTGAATACTTCATCAAGAGCACCAGGGGTGGTGGGAAGGTCCCAGGATTCAGTTAGACCTGCCACATAGGCATTCCCGCTACCATCTATGTCTATCTGATGAATTGCATCGTTGTTCACACCCCAGATCAAGGTTGAATACTGAAGAGAATCTCCGTTAGGGCCCAGTTTAAGAACGAATCCTCCGGTGCTCTCTCCATCAAGAGAAGTGGAGTATGCTCCGGGAGTGGTTGGGAAATCGGTTGAATCCGTGGCTCCCCCAATGTATGTATACCCGGAATCATCAATTGTCAAACATATCCCGATATCGAATCCACTCCCACCGATATATGTGGAATATTCAAGTGTATCTCCTGATGGGGACAGTTTAGAAACGTATACATCCCATTCTCCTCCATTGAAATCAGGAGAGTAGGAACCTGGAGTTGTTGGAAAGTCCAATGAATCAGTATTTCTGGTAATGTAAACAGATCCGGAGCTGTCGATATCCATCTCTCCCCCTTCTTCCCAGCTAATACCACCAATGTATGTGGAATAGACCAATGGATCGATGACAACCGTCCTCGATGGGTCCCTTCCCCTGATCTCGAATCCATAGGTGTTTCCCACCAGGTCGATCCGTGTATCAAGCTTTTCATCGATGTCATCTTCATAGAATACATCGAGTCCAGTATCCAGAAGACCGATCATCTGATCCTTCATGGAAATAATGCTAAGTTCATTTCCATTTCGGACATCCATCTCTTCGTGACCCATTACCTCGATCTTGACATGAGCTGGTTGGGAATAAGGGTGTAGGATGATATCATATTTCAGGGCACCATCTTTGATTCGATAGACAATATCGATCCCATTCCATATGTTCTCATAGATGATCTCCTGGTAGTTTGGGACATTTGATCTCCAGTTGATAGGATCTGTTCCTAAGAAGTAGTTGTTCTGCCAGGGAAGTTCTTCTCTTCCCTTGGGGACAACATCATTGCATTCAACAAAGTTGAATTTTAAAATGTTAACTTCAGAACTTTCATCAACCTCTATTTTCCTGGATAGATGTTCAATGATATTGGCATCGTCAGGTTTTCCACTCCTCATTTTCACAAAGATGGAATCCTCCCCGAATCCTACTGCTCCGAAGGATGTTTCCCCGGAGAACAATATGTCATTATTGTCGATCTGTCCAAGGTTCTCGGTGAACACACCTTCTCCAACCCTGTGATCAGAAATTGAGATATCAGGAGGTGCAACATCTGTCTTTTCCATTTGAATATCAATTGCTGTGGAGGTCGAGTATATGGGTAGAAATGAAATTGTGACCATCATCAGAAGACAGAAAAAACCTCTAACTTTCATCTCTTAAACCTCCAGAGGGGGAATATCTCAGCCCAAGTTATCTGATGATAAAGTACTAAAGGATAACGCTGATTCGATGATACCTGGAGTGATACGCATCACAACAGGTCCATTACCTTTTTCACAGCTTCGGGCACTGCCCTGAATACTTCATCGCTCAATCTGTCCTTGAAATCGTACTGCGCTCTGATATTGATACCAACAAGATGGATCTCAGAAGGTATGTTCTTTTGCCCCATCTTCCTTGCAACCTCGAGGGCTTCCGGGAAACTGGTATCGTGGGGATTGGTTGAATGAGAAGATGTCATTTGAAGAGCATCCATTGTATAGGTCTTTCCAGGTGGGTCATCAGGATTCTCTACGGCATCTATCAGAATTGCTCTATCGTATCCGATCATGATATCGAGGAGGTTCATGCCGCCTGTGAAGGCCTCTTCCAGGACGATATCCTGATCCAGGGTCTTGGGAACTAATTCTCTGAGTACATGAATTCCCACTCCATCATCTCCCAGGATCGGGTTACCAATTCCAACTATGATAGTTTTCATCATCTCAGTTCCGCTTGATGGATCGTATCAACCTTTCATTCTTATCATATATGTTTGCAATGAGAGGCATGGTTCCAGGCATGCAGTGTGTCGCACAACCGAAACAGGGATCGTAGGCCCTGAATGCCATCTCCACCATGTTCAGGAGTCCATCATTCACCACGTTGTTCTTGATAAGCCCTTTTGCAGCATCACGAACGGACATTGTGATAGGTCCGGCATTGTTTGTCGTCGCCACTATCAGGTTCGCCTTCTTGATCAGGCCCTGTTCATCCACGTCATAGTGATGGATCAGTGTTCCCCTGGCGGCTTCGATCACACCAAATCCCTCTCCTGGTTCACCCACAGGATTTCTGATCTTGTCGGATGTGATATCCTCTTCCAAGGTGAGTTCAAGTGCCCTCTCGCTCACGTATAGTAGTTCAACGAGTCTAGCCCAGTGGAATGCCAGGGTGGAATGTATGGGTCTGCCACCAAGCGTCTCGAACATGCGGTCATATTCCTTCTGGGCCAATGGTGTGGCCATCCCATCAGCAGCATTCACCCTGCCCAGCGGCCCAACTCTGTAGAATCCTGAATCTTGCCCGTCAACGAATCCCTTCCATCCCACTCTCTTGAGATACGGGAACTTCATGTATGACCATTTCTCTACCCTTTCAGCGATCTCCTGTTGATAATCCTTCACATCGAACTTCATGAGCTCCTTGTCATCAGGACCGGTGACCCTGATGCCACCATCATAGAAGTTCAGTTTGTTCTTATCATCCACAAGTCCCATGTTGTAGGTCTTCAACTGGTATGGGTCGGAGAGGATCAGGTCAACGTAAGCCTTGTTCTTGAGAACGATATCCTCAAAGAGCTGAAGCGAGAACTTGGCGAATTCAACGCAGGACCTTGACATCTTCTCAATGTCCTTGACCTCTTCTGCATTGAGTCCTTTAGAAACTCCGCCGGGAAGTCCAGAGACGGGGTGTGTTGCTTTTCCTCCGAGTATTGCAGTGATCTTTTGACCGTAGGCCCTGTGTTTGATCACTTCCTTTCCTATCTCGATCCCGGCCTTTTCAATGACTCCCAGTATGTTCCTCTTTCCAGGTGGAGCATCGGGACCTACAACGAAGTCCGGTCCTCCCAGGAAATAGAAATGAAGGATATGGTCGTAGATGATATAACCGCTGTACATCAGTTCCCGGAGCTTCTTTGCAACAGGTGGGGGATCGACCTTGAATGCCGAATCCAGTGCCTTCGCCGCTCCAAAATGGTGAGCAACAGGACAAACACCGCATATCCTGGAGGTTATTTGGGGCATGTCCTCGGCCCTCCTACCCTGGCAGAACTTCTCGAAACCTCTCAGTTCAGGTATCTGCAGATAAGCGTTCTCAACGTTCCCCTTGTCGTTAAGGAATATGTTGATCTTTCCGTGCCCCTCTAATCGGGTGATCGGATCAATGACAATAGATTTCATTCTTTCATCACCCTCCTTTTTATGAGAGAAGATGGTAGACCATACTTGTAGAAGGTCCCTAACGGGTCGACGATATCGTCGATCATCTTATCGACCTCCTCTTCGGAACTGGTCTCCTCGTTATCGATACCAAGAACAGAGGCAAGGGCTGAGATCATCTTGGCCCCCTGATCAAGAGAGTTTGGTGTGGGACCACCACACCCAGTGCAAGGCATGTTCGCGTCAAGGCATGGAGCGCCGCAACCTCCTCTGGTGGCGGGTCCAAGACAGATTATGCCCTGTTCGAGTAGACATTTATCTTCAACCTTTTCGACCTCGTAGATCCTCTTGATCGCAGTAATGCGCTTCTCGGATTTCTCGAACCGACACTCGTCGCAAACCGACTTATTCGGTGCAATGATCGATCCCTTGGGAGGCAGTTCTCCTTTGATGATCGCAGTCACTGCAGTAAGTATCAAATTGGTGGGAGGAGGGCATCCAGGAAGATAATAATCAACTTCCACGGTCTGGTCCAATGTATCAACATCATCGTAGAATTCCGGGATGGTCAACTCCCCCTCCTTAACTTCGGAAGAAGGTTCCGGAACTGTACCATCTGGATTCTCGATGGAAGCATTGTCGTGGTAAACGGTCTCGAATATCCCCTTCTTATCCGACATATTTGCCAGACCGGGAATGCCTCCAGTTACCGCACAGGAACCAAATGCGACCATCACCTTGGATTTTTTCCTTAGCAGATGCGCGATCTCCTTTTGCTCAGAGTTCCTGATAGCACCATTGAAGAAACAGACATCGATATGCCTATCCTCCATGGCCTCTACATCCTTGTATTTGAAATCCATAGCAACAGGCCAGAAGAGGATATCAGCAGCCGCAGCAACATCAAGGATAGCTTCATCGATATCCAGAACAGCGATCTCACATCCACCACAGCTTGCAGCCCAGTAGAATGCGAACTTCAGCTTCTCATCGGTCATTTGCACTCCCCCTTCAGTGGGTTCGGACCCAGCTCCTTCAATTCACCTACGAAATCTGTCACGACGTTGGCAAACTTCTGCCCCTCGGATGCGGATATACACTCGAACCGAACCCTTTCCGGTTCCACATTCAGGTCCTCTAGGAGCTTCTTGATCAATTTGATCTTGCGGTTGGTCTTGTAATTTCCACTCTGGTAATGGCAGTCTCCAAAATGGCATCCAGCGACAAGAACTCCATCGATCCCTTCCTTCAAAGCTTCCAATACAAAGACAGGATCGACCCTGCCTGAGCACATAACCCGGATCGCTCTTACATTGGAAGGATACTTCAATCGACTTGTTCCAGCTAGGTCTGCACCTGCATAGGAACACCAGTTACAGAGGAAGGCAACAACACTGGGTTCAAAATCATCCATCAGTTACCATCTCCCGTTGAACAAGAACCAAGGGCTTTGATCATTGCCAGTATCTGATCATCCTTGAACCCTCTTTGATGAATAGCTCCTGATGGACAGGCGGCTACACATGTCCCGCAGCCTTGGCAGAGACCTTCGTTGATGTCCGCATGTGTTACCTCTGT
>JAUVBH010000254.1 GCA_030591285.1 Thermoplasmatota archaeon | reverse complement strand
GAGCTTGTATCATCGACCATTTCATTGAAGGTTTCCTCGTCGGGAATGAACAAGGTGAGAACATCTCCATCCATGGTTTCGACATGGATCCTTGCAGATCTCTCGCTATCGATCTGGATGTCACTGGACCCGAGCAAACCAAGGGAGATCGCTCCTGAACCTGAGGTGTAGTCCTTTGTGATGGACTTGACCAATTCATTGAGGTCCGTCTCAATGTTCGTCTCCTTTTCGGCTTCCTGTTGTCGGTAGATCGCAACACCACACCCCGCTACAAGTATGACAAGCCCGAAGGCTATCATTGTCAGGGCGAAGGAATTACCTTTATCCATTCGTCCTATGGTGACCCTCCTACAGTATAGTTAAAAGATGAATACTACGCTCTTTTAAGTTTAACGGTACAGTAATGGTGTATCCAATGTAATATTTGGAACAATCCAGCACTACTCCGAAGGATTAATAACCAACCTTTGGCAATCAATATTCAAGTAGGTGTGGGTATGAAGTTTTTACACCGATACTCAGCAATGGGAATTGCGATAGTTTTCATCCTAACTGCCTTTGCAGGATCGATCTTTGTTCCAGCAGAAGCAGAGGTGGTATTCACAAGGGGTGAAGTGGGTGGAGTTTTCGTTGGGGAGGAGATCTACAGATCTTCAAGATCGCTTTCCGGTGGAATGGCCGCTGGAGATCCAGATAGAGATGGGGACACAGAAGTTGCATTCTGCGATTTCGAAGGGAATGTGATCCTTTTAGAACCAAGGGGAAATGGAGAATTCGATCCACTTTTCATCTGGCAGGTGGAAGGGCCCCAGGGATCCAATAAAACACTTTTCGATCTTATTATCGCCGATGTTGATCCAAACAAGGAAGGTCAGGAGATCATCACAGCTGGCGATGCAGGAACCCCGTTGAAGGAGATCTACATGCTATGGTTCAATGGAACCGGATGGGAGGTCGAGGTGATACACAGCGGACTTCTAAGGACCTTTGATCTGGATATTGGAGATATAGACCCGGCTCCAGGTATGGAGATCTTATTCGGAAGCTTCCAACACGAAGAGGATTTCGCTCTTCACTATCTGTATAGGGATGGTGGTATCTGGAAAGAGAGATCTATCCCAACCATTGAGGCTGTAAAAGCTGTAACACTGGGAGATGCAGACCCTACTGTTCCGGGAAATGAGATATGGGCCTGTGTGGCAGGCTGGAATAATGATGGAGGAGTGGAATCTCATCTTGTTGAACTCTATCATGATGGTTCCGACTGGGTCGAGAATGTGATCTATACTCACGATACTGAATTAATTGCTAATGTAAAGGTAGGGGAACTTTGGTCAGGACATGATGGAAATGAGATAATCATCGCAGAGCTATCTGGATGGTGCAGGGTCCTTTACTACGAAGATGGTGAGTTCAAGATCGAGAATATCTTCAGAGCAGATGCGAACGCTGGAAAATATTCCGGATTGGAAGGTCTGGCCATCGGAGATTTCAATCCTTTGCACCCAGGTGAAGAAGCAGTTGTGACCGGTTACTACAACAAGGTCACACAGATCCTCGAGGTCGATGGTGATATTGTTGATGACCTTGCCTGGACCAAGGAAGTGGATGATGCAAGACTCGAGATCTCAGGTGTAGAGGTTATCGATGCCACCCCAGAATATCCTGGAAACGAGATACTGGTTGCTTCTCTACAGGGATGGATAGAGCTTCTTCACTATCAGGAGGATGGGATCGCTATCGATGGAGATACATCTTACACAGAGGTCGAGGACGGTAAGGATCTGGACATTGCTCTTGAGGTTTTACCAGAGGGGAGATTTACCGGAACAGTAACCTTGTCAGCAGAGTATACCAATGACCTTGTCGTTTCATTTCCCAATAGTGTTGATCTGAGGTTCATGAAAGGTGAGGATATTGATGTATCCATCGATGTTGAGAAACTGGGCCACCAGCGAACCTCGTATGTGAATTTCACGGCAACAGGTGGAGAGTTCACTGCCGAGTTCAGATTGGTGATCGATGTACTGATCGTTGACACACTCTCCCTGATAGTCACTCCTCAGGTAGGCAGGATCTACCAAGAAGGTGTCAACACCTTCAGTGCCAAGGTCACTGTTGAAGGCGGCGAAAGGTATGATTATATTGAAATGACAGCTTCATCGGTGGAAGGTCTCAGTATCAATGTGGACTCTCCAATGGTACCTGGAGACGAGAAGGACCTGACCATCTCGGTGGTAGGAACTCCATCTTTGGGTCCACAAACACTCAGCATCACAGGTCTATACAGTGGAGTGTCCGTTGCCCAGGGATCTGTCATTATCAATGTTGTTTCTCTGGAAGAATCCTTTGAATCATCAAGTAGAGCTGTAACAGGAGAGAAGAACAAACAACTGGTCAATGTGAACTTCACAGGACCCGATCCGGTGAAATTGATGGAGGTTGAGATCCGCTTTGGTGCCGATACTATCTTCAAGGAACCAAGGGACCTCTCCAACGGAGAGAGCATACCGATCCAGTTCCAGGTTGAAAAAGAACAATCCGGAGATGTTGTTGTAACTGTGAGATCTCTTTCAGGTGCATTGGTCTATCAGGAGTCTCTTGGATATCTGGAGTATGAGGAGGAGGAGAAAGAGACCGATTATCTAAGTGCCATTTTGATAGTGATCATCATCATCTTTGCGGGTATATTCGTCTTCCTTGGAATTTCATGGTTCATTAAACCTGGAAAGAAAGAACAAGGAGAGGACCTCGAAGGAATAGGGGCCCCAACAAGATATTCTCCCGGAAGGGGACCACTTGGTCCAGAGAGAGGAGGATCTGCCCCGGTTAAAGGTCGAAGGATGCCCCGTGAGGAACTTCCTGCAAGGGAAGGTATGAGAAGGGCTCCTCCAAGATCTGAAAACAGGGGGCCCGCACCCAGAGGAGATGGAGTGAGAAGAGCTCCTCCTGCACCTGATCATCTGAGACCCGGTGGGAGACAGAGAGAGGTAAGCAGGGCGCCTCCAAGAATATACCGCTGAAAGGTTATATGCAGCAGTTTCCCTGTGCGGAGATTACAATGGACCGATCAGTGGTCCATCAACAACCATTTCCATATCGGTAGGATCTTAATTTTTATCTTTAAATAGGTTGTCAATGCCATTGACAACCTTTCCAACAAAAGTTGTCATTATGAATGACAACCTGATCCTCTTTTGTTGACATTAATTATTGCCTTATAATTGGAGAAGTGGGCCCCATTACCTTTAAGTAAAATATCCACTTTGCTTGGTTTTGCCGAGAGTCATGTCGGGGTGGCTCAGCTTGGTGGAGCGCCGGACTCATAGGGGCCCTTTGGGCTATCACGTGAGCTCCCAAGTACCCGGAGAAATCCGGAGGTCACGGGTTCAAACCCCGTCCCCGACACTTT
>JAUVBH010000192.1 GCA_030591285.1 Thermoplasmatota archaeon | reverse complement strand
GCCCCATATAGCAGTGATAGATTGCGGTTGCAAACAGAGTATTATCAGATCACTTGAGAAAAGAGGATGCACAGTAACAAGAGTTCCCCATGACCAGGATATTTCTGAAATGGAGATCGACGGTGTCCTGATCTCCAATGGACCAGGAGATCCTGAGATTTGTGAGCAGACCATCCAGAATGTTAAAAAGCTCATGGATAAGAACAAACCAACAGCGGGGATATGCTTAGGTTGTCAGATCATAGCTCTGGCTTCCGGCGGCAAGACCTATAAACTTCCCTTTGGCCACAGGTCCCATAATCAACCCTGTCAGGAAGTTGGGACAAAACATTGTGTTGTCACAAGTCAGAACCACGGGTATGCAGTTGATGATAGATCCCTTCCAAAGGGGTGGGAGATCTGGTATCGAAACCTCAATGATGGGACCGTTGAAGGGATAAAACATTCGACCAGGCCGTTCATGGCGGTCCAGTTCCATCCAGAAGCTTCCCCAGGGCCGACCGATCCGGGTGGTTTCTTCGACATGTTCCTGGAGGTGGTCCAAAATGGTCAGTAAAGTACTGGTCCTTGGGAGTGGGGGTCTGAAGATAGGCCAGGCGGGGGAGTTCGACTATTCCGGTTCACAGGCTCTGAAGGCGTTGAAGGAGGAAGGAGTTACCACAATACTTGTGAATCCGAATATTGCCACAGTTCAAACGACAAAGGAGATGGCAGATCGTTTGTATCTACTCCCGGTAGATGCACCTACCGTTGAAAGAGTGATCGAGAGGGAGAGACCGGATGGGATCATGCTCGGTTTTGGAGGTCAGACCGCTTTAAACGTCGGTGTAGAACTATATGATAAGGGGATCTTTGAAAAATATGACCTGGAGGTCCTGGGGACCCAGATCGAGACCATCAAAGACACCGAGGATCGAGAGAGGTTCATCGATAGGTTGAATGAGATCGATGTGAAAACGGCTAGATCAAAGGCATGTAAGGATCTCAATACAGCCGTTAAAGCAGCGGGGACGATAGGATACCCAATAATGGTGAGGGCAGCCTTTGCTCTAGGCGGCCTGGGAAGTGGCGTTGCGAGAAATGAAAATGAGCTTAAACCCCTTGTCAGAAAAGCGTTGAACCTTGCACCCCAGATACTTGTTGAGGAGTATCTTGAGGGATGGAAGGAGGTCGAATACGAAGTGGTGAGGGACTCGTATGGCAACTGTATCACGGTTTGCAATATGGAGAATCTTGACCCAATGGGAATACACACAGGCGAATCCATTGTCATAGCTCCCAGCCAGACCCTTAATGATAAAGAATACCACCTTCTCAGGGAGGTAGCCATCAAAACCGTGAAGCATCTTGGTATAGTTGGAGAGTGTAATATTCAATATGCCCTTGATCCCAAAAGTTGTGATTATCGGGTCATCGAGGTCAATGCAAGATTATCACGATCATCGGCTCTTGCTAGTAAAGCAACAGGCTACCCGCTTGCCTACATTGCTGCACATCTTGCTCTTGGAAGATCACTGGCCGAGCTTCCTAACCGGGTTACAGAGAAGACAGTATCTTTCTTCGAGCCTGCAATGGATTATGTGGTTGTAAAGGTCCCAAGATGGGATCTTGAACGTTTCAGAGGGATCGACACACGGATCGGTTCACAGATGAAGAGTGTGGGAGAGGTCATGGCCATCGGAAGAGGCTTCGAGGAGGCACTTCAGAAAGCACTCAGGATGATAGGCACTGGCATGCACGGACTGGTCCTCAATCGTCTTGAATTCAATGATATCGAGGAGGAATTGAAGGAGCCTACCCATCGAAGGGTCTTTGCTATCGGTGAAGCCATTGATCATGGAATGGACGTTGAGGAACTGCATGAATTGACAAAGATAGACAGATGGTTCCTCCACAAGATCAACAAAGTGGTGAAGATCAAGCAACAGCTCGGGAAAGAAAAAAATAAGCTGACCAGGGAAACCTTACTCCAAGCGAAAAAGTTGGGATTCAGCGATTTCCAGATAGGGAAAGCAACAGATATTCACATGGATGAGGTCAGAAAAACAAGAAAAGATTGGTCCATCCTGCCATCGATCAAACAGATCGACACATTGGCTGCAGAGTATCCCGCGTCGACGAACTATCTCTACATGACCTACAACGGGAGCTACAATGATATCGAACCCAAGGCTGGATCGGTAATGGTCCTTGGAAGTGGTTCCTACAGGATCGGGTCCAGTGTGGAGTTCGACTGGTGCTGTGTAACCGCAGTAAGAACTGCCAGGAATGAAGGCTATAGGACCATTATGGTCAATTGCAATCCCGAAACGGTCTCCACCGATTTCGACATATGTGATAGGTTATACTTCGAAGAACTGACCTTCGAGAGGGTCCTGGACATCTACGAGTTCGAATACCCGGAAGGAGTTATTGTCTCAACCGGAGGACAGGTCTCCAACAACCTGGCACCAAGACTCCATTCACACGATGTCAAGATATTAGGCACATCACCCAATGATATCGATAGAGCAGAGGACAGGAACAAATTCTCATCGCTCCTTGACGAACTGGCCATTGATCAACCTGAATGGATGGAGGCCAGAAGCCTTGATGAAGCAAAGGAGTTTGCAAACAGAGTTGGATACCCTGTAATGATCAGGCCTTCCTATGTGCTATCAGGGGCTGCCATGGCGGTGGTCTTCGATCCTACCACCCTGGAATCATATCTGACCAGGGCCACCGATGTCGATCCAACCTCTCCGGTCGTTGTGTCTAAGTTCCTTGAGGAGGCAAAGGAGATCGAATTCGATGCAGTAGCAAAGGATGGTGAGATCCTCCTATACTCCATCGGGGAGCATGTGGAGAATGCCGGGGTTCACTCGGGAGATGCAACGGTGGTTATTCCTCCACAGAGACTCTATGTCGAGACCATCAGAAGGATCAAGGATGCTTCCAAGAAAATATCAAAAGCACTGAAGATCACAGGACCTTTCAACATACAATATCTGGCAAAGGAGAACAGACTCAGGGTCATTGAATGCAATCTTAGGGCTTCCAGGACGTTTCCCTTCGCGTCAAAGGTTCTCAGACATGATCTAATTGAACTTGCCACCAAGGCCATGTTGGGGGCCCCTACGGAGAAAGTGGTGGGTTCTTCCATAGATCTTGATCGTGTTGGCGTGAAAGCTGCGCAGTTCTCTTTCAGCCGTTTGAAAGGAGCCGATCCAACAATGGGGGTCGCGATGGCCTCCACAGGAGAGGTCGGATGTATTGGTGCAGACATGGATGAGGCCTTTCTCTCTGCTTTGAGATCTGTTGGTCTGAAGATGCAAAAGAGGACTGCCCTTATCTCCACTGGACCTCTGGTAAAGAAAGCTGAGTGGCTACCGGTGGTCCTGGAATTGAAGAAAATGGGATACAAATTGTTCGCAACAGCCGGAACGGCCCGTTTCATGAGAAGTAACAACATCGAGACAGAAACATTGAGATGGCCTCTGGAGGAGACAGCTCCGAACTGCATAGACCATCTTATGACCGGGAAGATCGGACTTGTGATCAATATTCCCAAGAACAATGAGGAGCAAGAGCTCTCTAATGACTATCTGATCAGAAGAACGGCGGTCGACAATGATGTACCTCTCATAACAAATCTGAAACTTGCACTCAGACTACTGGAATCATTGAAGCAGTACGATTTCAACGATCTTCCAGTCAGAGAATGGGATGACCTGTGAGTTAAAAACCTCGATTAGTACCGTACCAAAGTATTCTTATATCTGGAATATCAATTTGAATTCGGGGAGAATAAAAGGTAATTCGCATGGGAATTCGAAGTGTTTTCAAGAGTGGGGTAGGTAGATCCAGTCCAAATGGATTATACTTGATGGCACAGGATGTTGATGTAGCCGGATTGATGGATAATCTGGATAAGGTGAACCACGACCACATCCCGCTGGTGCTCCAGTATCTTACTGAACTATCCGAGAACGGATATTATGACAAGGTCATCTCCCATGGAGCGATCCCGAGAGCAGTTGAGATCATGCATTCCGGCCCGTTCATTCAAAAGAAAAGTGCAATGTTTTTGATATACTCCCTGATCTCCCATGGCAGGTGTGATATCGTCCTGGCCAATGATGGTGTGATCGAGTGTATGCTCGATATCATCCATGAGGAAGAAGAGACCGAAACCGATAGAGGAGTAGCATATTGCATGTCAATGCTGAGTTCAATGGGAGGAGCTGGGATCCTCATCAAAAGTGGAGGGATCGAAAAATTGGCACCACTTATGAAGAACGACGATGAGATGACCTCCCTGTACACTCTATTCACATTGAACACAATATCCTCAATGGGGT
>JAUVBH010000120.1 GCA_030591285.1 Thermoplasmatota archaeon | reverse complement strand
CCATCATGTTCATGGCCTTTTTAACACCCATTTTTCCGTTGATGGTGGTTGGTGCAAAGTTCACAACGGTCTCAGCAGGTGTGTTCTTGATCTGAGGGTCGTTTCCCACGGCTGCAATGATATCCTTTCTGGAAACCATACCCATCAGATCAGCCCTGAGGGTTACAGGAAGAGAGGTGAATTCCCTGTTGATGAGCCTCTCGACAATGGAGGGAAGCTTATCGTTTGGGTTGGTCTTTGGGGGGGTGATCATGAAATTCTTGACATGGGCCGCAATGGGCATCTTTCTCCTACGGGCAAGAGTTCTGAAGGTCAACAATCCCTTCAACTTTCCCTTCTCCACCACCGGGAGTTCCTGCAGTTCATATTTCTTCATCTTTCCCAGGGCCTCTGATAGAGTATCCATTGGTTCTACCGTCAGCTTGACCCTGGACATGATATCCTCTACCTTTTTTGTGTAGAGTTCGGGGTTGACCATCTAATATGCCTCCTATGAATTGTGTCCCGATTGTACAACTTCTATATGAAATAGAGGGACCCTAGATATTTAAGGATAGCTAGTTTCCGGGGGGCGAAGGGGGATAATCCTTTTTATGGACAAAGATATCGCCTTTCATGGCAAAAGATGAGTCTCATCTTGGTGATGGTGCAAATCTAGCTCCGATAGAGGGATCCGAGGTCCATATCCTCATGGGATCCAAGAGCGATCTGGCCATTGCAAGGAAAGCTGTGAATATCCTGGAAGAGTTTGGAATACCCTATGCAGTAACGGTGGCATCTGCACACAGGACCCCGGAACTTGTTGAGAGTTCGATCAATGGGTCCAGTGCAAAGGTGTTCATCGCAATTGCCGGCCTTTCAGCAGCTCTGCCCGGTGTGGTCGCTTCGTTGACACAGATGCCCGTTATAGGCGTACCGGTTTCTGGAAAGGTCAACATGGATGCCATTCTCTCGATCGTCCAGATGCCCCCAGGGATACCTGTGGGTGGTGTGGGCCTTGACAGGGGTGATAATGCAGCCTTGCTTGCCATAAGAATCCTCGCAACCTCGGATCCGGCCTATGTCCAGAAACTGGATGATTATCTCCAGAAGATGAGGGAGAAGGTCTACAGATCAGGGGAAGAGGTGCTTGGGAAATGAAGAAGCACGACACCATCGCTGTCGTTGACAATGGAGGGCAGTTCGCTCATCTCATTGCGACCCGGGTCAGGGACAAGGTCAGGGTCAAGACCGTTATTTTGGATCCCCAGGCCGATCTCTCCGAATTTAATGATGTCAAGGGAATAATCCTTTCCGGAGGTCCGGATTCCATCCATGAGGAGAATTCCGTTCAGATAGATCCCAGGATACTGGACCTAAAAATCCCCGTCCTTGGTCTTTGCTACGGGATGCACGAGATAGCATTGAACTATGCCGGAACAGTTGGCAGGTCCGATTTCAAGGAGTATGGATTTGCATCCTTGGAACTTTCCGATGATCCGATCTTCAAGGATGTTCCTCAGGGCGACCGTGTATGGATGAGCCATGGAGACAAGGTCACAGCCCTGCCGAACGGTTTCCAGACGATCGGTGTCACGGACAATTGTCCCATAGCAGCCTTTGCCGATCCGATCAGGAAGAGATGGGGATTCCAGTTCCATCCCGAGGTCGTCGATACCGTTCACGGTATGGAGATGCTCAGGAACTTTGTGGTTGATATCTGCAGTGCAAAACAGGATTGGACCGCTGAAACGAACCTCGAAGAGATTTTGAGGGGGATCAAGGAAGAGGTTGGGAACAGGAAAGTTCTCTGCCTTGTATCCGGTGGCGTTGATTCCACCGTTGTTGCAGCACTTCTTTCAAAGGTACTGTTGCAGGACCAGTGCAAGTTCATTCACGTTGATACTGGTCTGATGAGAAAGAATGAATCCGACAAGGTCATGAAGGCTTTGAAGGATCATGGACTCAAGGACCTGAAGGTTATCGATGCAACTGAGAGATATCTCTCTGAGCTTGAGGGCAAGGTCGAACCCGAAGAGAAACGGAAGATCATCGGGAAACTGTTCATCGATATCATCAACGATGAAGCAGGGGATGCTGCATCCGCCGATTGGGTCCTTGCTCAAGGAACACTATATCCAGATACCATCGAAAGCGGCGGAACAAAGAATGCCGATGTCATCAAGACCCACCACAACAGAGTGGACCTCATCATGCAGATGATATCCGAGGGCAGGGTCATTGAACCTGTTAAGGACCTATACAAAGCAGAAGTTCGGGAGGTTGGTGAGAGGCTAGGCCTTCCAAAGGAACTTGTTCACAGACATCCTTTCCCGGGACCTGGTCTCGGTATCCGGGCTCTTTGCCAGGACGCTGAACTTACCAGGGAGAACATCAAGGAATCCTCTATTGTCCAGGGGAAGGTAGATGATGGTATACTACAGGATCCGTGGGGGGTGGATAATGTCAGTGGACTTGTTCTTCCTGTCCGGTCTGTCGGTGTCAAAGGGGATGCCAGGTCATACGAGCATCCGGTAGCTTTGTGGATGGAAGGAGAGATCCCTTGGGGTGAGATCAAGCTGTTCTCAACAAGGCTTGTGAACAAGACCCCGGGTATCAATCGTTGTGTACTGATCCTGGAACCATCGGTAATAAGGGCCCCTATCCCTGTTGAAAGATACATCACTGCAGAGAGGATGGACCTGCTCAGGGAAGCGGACGCCATTGTCATGGAAGGTCTCAGGAAATATGGGTTGTACGATTCCATCTGGCAGTGCCCGACCGTCCTTGTTCCCGTGGGATATGCCGATGGAGAGATGGTCGTCATAAGACCAGTTTGGTCCAAAAGGGCCATGACAGCAGAGGTGTCGGAATTACCAAAGGAGCTCTTTGATGATATCGTTCCCAAACTCCTATCATTGGACGGGATAGATTCCATCGCTGTGGATGTTACCTCCAAACAACCTGGAACCATCGAGTGGGAATGAGAATGAAGGAAGATCGAAAACTCATAGTTGCTTCGACCTCGCCAAGGAGAAAGATGTTACTGGAGGAAGCAGGTTTCATATTTTCAGTTCTATCTCCGGGATCCGAAGAGATCCTTGAAGGCGATCCTGCCGGTATCGTTGTGAAGAATGCAGAGGCAAAGGCAAGATCGGTTGAGGCTGGAATGGGAGATATCGTTATCGGAGCTGATACCATTGTGGTGTGCAACGGTGAGATACTGGGGAAACCAGTAGATGTGGAGGATGCCAGGAGGATGATCGAGTTGCAGCTGCTGCATCCCCAGGAGGTTATTACCGGGGTCTGTGTCCTTGAAGTTTCCACCAACAGGTCCCTGACAGGTCACGAGATCTCGGGTGTATCCATGAACGGATCGAAAGATGCGGTCTTGAAACATCTTGAAAGCAGACAATGGATGGGAAAAGCCGGAGCCTACGGAATTCAGGACGAGGGTTCCCTGTCCTTTCAGATATTGTTTGGAGAGAGGGACAATATCGTTGGTATGCCAATGACCTTACTGAAGCGCCTGCTATCATTGGCCGGGTTCAATTATCCTGACAGGACCCCTGCAATAGAGTAAAATTCGAAAAACAGATAATTACCTATTACAATGTGGTTTTCAATAGGAGAAGAGGAGATGAACAGGTGAATTCAAAGAGATGTCCGAAGTGTGATGGGAAAATGATCTATGGAAAACTGACCGAAATGTTCGGTCCGAATATCGTTCATGTTCGTGATAAGAGGTTCAAGGGGATCAGGTTCTTTGAAGGTGAATCGAAAGCATTTGGATTATTTCAAGAGAAAGGTTACCTTGTGAACTCGATGATGTGCACAAAATGCGGGTTTGTCGAGATGTATGCAGATCTAAAAGCTGATGCAGGTGATATCAAAGATATCGGTGAAATTGCAGGAAATGAGATCACCAAGATCACAGATGATATTGCAGAAGCATTTGGAGTTAAAAAGAAGGAAAAGAGATGAACATCTCATATCTCAAGAAGCTTTGAATCCTTCTCAAGGGACTTTTCCAATTCATCAATTGCATTCTCAAGTTCATATTCGAGAATATGAGATAGAAGCTCTCTGTTGAAGGGATCAACCTCATAGGTAAGATCAAGCTTTGACCGATCCTCACTCTTGCCAGGTTTTACCAGATGACGAACCCAAACCTTTTCCATACTGACCCTTCATTTGAAAAACACCTGCGGAGCATATATAAGAGTAGGTGTAAGATTCTTATTGATTGATAATTACTGTTTTTGATCAATGTGACATGAGAGTTGATCCTATGAAAATGAGAAATATATCCTACTCCCTTGTTTGAAAGAGGAGTTTGATGTCTGGCTGGTGGATGCTATGGATCTTCCCAGGGATACCTATCCTTGCTTATCTCATAGTTTTATCACTGCGTAGATTTATTTCACCGGTCAGGAAATCGAACAAAGCCCTGGAAAAGGGAAATATCCATGTTCCGAGCAAGAGGACAATATCCTGGAAAAAAAGATCAAAGCTGGCCGAAGAGATCCTGGAAAATTGGTCTTCAAAGGAGATTCCCAGTTGGTGGTCCAGAGGCAAGGTCGAGGTTCCCAGGATCTTTCTGGCAAAGCTCTTCAGTGGAAAAGACCTTGGAATGGTAAATGAGATGATGCAGGTCATTCAACCATGGGGGAAGACAGGTTCAACATGGTGGTTGAATCCGAAGGGTGATTATGATTTCACAATGGTCCCTTTGATAACGATCCTGTATCTTTTCGGTGATAAAGAGGGTGTTCTTGAACCTTCCACCAGGGACCATATCATCAAAGATCTTTTGAGGTCCAGGTTCTTTGGTAATTCAAATTTTGTTCCATGGACATTGGGTCTGGCCTATGAGACCGAGAACCATGTTCTAATGACAGAAAGCTCATTATATCTCAAGGCAAGGTGGATATCGAAAAATAAGATCGATGGCATGGTCCATTGCGATCTCGAAGATATGGAGTTCTCTGTTCTGGAGATCCTTGGGAAATTGAAACAGTGCGGTTTCTATGAATTCAATTCCGACCCTTATTCTCCCTACACTGTCACTGCACTTCTGAACCTCGAAGCATTTGGATCCAAAGAGGTATCAAAACTATCAAGAGAACTTCTGGATGGGATCTTCTATGGATATGCTATAGGCAGCTTCAATTTCAGAAGGATGGCACCCTTCCAACGTCAATTGAAGAAGGCTGGAAAGAGATCACTTTCGGATCCTTTGGATCCATTCATGAAGATCTATTGTTACCTTCAGCCAAAGGGTGGAATAACTGCCGAGATCGATTCCGGATCGGAACATGCTCTAATGGCGTATATTCTTCCATATCGTCCTCCAGACAGGGTCATGGACCTGTTGATGAAGAGAGGATCTGAATATTATGTTCGAATGGGTCATGGAAAAATGATGTCTCCTGAGATCTACTCCGGAGGTCCAAGGTTCCTGTTATCGGCTGGCGGGGTCTATAGAGGTATCTTCTCAAGAATTGTATCAAGGCCGATAACTCTGATATTGGATGATGGTGCAAAGGACCTCAAAGATACTGTTCACATGTATGGTCCAGGTCCGAAATATCAGAAATGGAACAACACGGGGGTCTATGATGAATTCGCTGTCTGTGCGGGATCGGTCCATGTTCCAAAGGGATGGAAACCAGTGCTCTTCAACAAGTTGTGGAAGGTTTACCGACAGAGCGGTGTAACAATTGGAATACATTCCAGGGCTGATCTTGGTATCATTGCGGTATTGGATATGACACCCGAAGAAGCCATGATCGCGCTTGAT
>JAUVBH010000292.1 GCA_030591285.1 Thermoplasmatota archaeon | reverse complement strand
TCAAACTGATCGAACAAGGCATTGAACAAGGCATCTTCAACGTGAAATATCCAAAGGAAACGGCCCTTGCAATGGTTGGTGCCGCAGAGGGTCTTTCAGAGGGGCAACATGAGCATGCCAATAGAAAAAAGGTCGATCCAAGAAAGATAATTGCGACCCTGGACATCTACGAAAGGATGCTGGGGGTCCGAGAAGGTTTGATGCTTGAGTATATGAAAAAAATGGAGGGAGAGAAATGATTACCGCTGGAGAACCGTTGATAAGAATAGATAACATGTCCAAATCCTACAAGATGGGTGAAGTGACGGTCCACGCATTGAGGGGGACCACATTACGGGTCAACCCCGATGAAGTGACAGTGATCCTTGGACCATCTGGTTGTGGAAAGACAACGCTTTTAAACCAGATCGGAGGGATCGACAGCCCGACCGAGGGTATGATCTGGGTCGATGGAAGAGAGATCCAGGGAATGAACCAGAAGCAGCTGACCAATTACCGTCAGGAGAGTATAGGTTTTATTTTTCAATTCTTCAATCTAATTCCCAATCTAACCGCCCGGGAGAATGTGGAATTCGTTCTTGAATATGTTATGAACCTGCCTTCAAAGGAAGTTCACAGAAGAGCTGAAGAGCTGCTGGACAAAGTTGGATTGAAAGGAAGAGAGGACCACTATCCGTTCCAGTTATCCGGAGGAGAACAGCAGAGGGTATCCATTGCCAGAGCCCTTTCCAAGGATCCCAGGATCCTTCTTGCTGATGAACCCACAGGAGAACTGGATTATACAACTGGAAAAATGATCCTTGGACTCCTTGCTTCCTTTGCAAATGAAGGTAGATGTGTTCTCATCGTCACCCATAACAAGGAGATAGCAAAGATCGCGCACCATGTGATCTACCTGAGGGATGGATCCGTCCTTAAGGAAGAGAAGAACCCCAATCCCATGAATATCAAGGACCTGGAATGGTGATTCCTGTGAGAAAGACGTTCTTGAAAAAAGGCATCAGGGAGGTCTGGGCCCACAAGTTCCAGTACTTCTTCCTGGTGCTCGTCCTCGGCATGGGCATCGCTTCTTATGGATCCCTTTATGACATGAGTGAGGCAAGAGGTGCCACTCTTGAAGCCATCTACAGAGAGAGCAATTTCATGGATGCACAGGTGATGATCGATTATGGACAAACAATTAACCTGTCAACACTTGATACTATCCTTTCAGATCCGGATATCGAACCATTTGTGAGATCTGTGGAATACAGACTTACATTCGATGTTTTCATTAACCATACAGAAGAGGGCAAACCAAAGACCAGCAGAGGACTGGTAATGGGTTATGACATGTTCGAGGGAGGCAACCAGAGGGAACTCGATGTCAATCAACCCCTATACTTCACCGATGATCCACCGGAATTCTCGGGAATGAACGCACTGGAGTGTTTTCTGGAATCCCACTTCGCAAAAGCATACAAGATCAGATCAGATGAGACCGTCACCATTTTGAAGGGACCTGTAGAATATGAAATTGAGGTTCTGGATATAGTGAACATCCCTGAGTATTTCTTCGTGATAACTCCGAACAGTATGATGCCGTCCGAGCGTTCGCTTGGAGTGGTGATGTTACCCATTGGTACTGCTATGGAGCTATATTATGGAGAAAGCAATGCTGAGGTCCAGGTCAATGATCTAGTGTTCATTTTGAATGATGGTATGGTGGGAAGGATCGACGATTTCGAAGAGGCCATCAAACTTGAATTCGAAGAGATGGGGCTTGTCGTCAGTACGATAGAAAAAGAGGAGAATCCTGCCAGAAGGTTCCTCTATGATGACTATGAGAACGATAAACAGAATACTGCCACTTTCCCGATCATCATCTTCATTGTCGCCAGTTTCGGATTGGTTATGACATTGAGAAGAATGATAAGGACCCATCGGGCCCAGATAGGGATCTTCAAATCTCTGGGAGTGCCGAACAGAGTTGTCCTGTCATATTTCCTTACCATTGGAGTATTGATAGCGATCTTCGGAACCATAATGGGTGGAATACTATCCATCCCAATGAGATTGGGATTTCTGGCTCTGATAAATAGTATGCTGGGATTTGCCATTGTCAAGTCGAGTCTGGCATGGCAGCACTATCTGATATCGGCAGCCATTGGATTCACCATCTGTATAGTCTTTACACTGATCCCCTCCTGGTTAGCATTGAGGATCAAACCGGTTGATGCTATTCAGACAAGAGAGGGCATTTCAAAGAAAAAAGCAGGAAGGCTTGCCACACAAATTGCAAAGAGGAGCAAGCTGCCGGTCCCCGTGAAACTTACCTTCAGGAACCTTCTCAGAAAACCTGGTAGAACAACAACAACGGTTGTTGGGGTTGGTCTATCTCTTGCACTCTTTCTGAGCTTCATGATAGTTTTGAATTCGGTAGTCGTCATGATCGATGAAAGTCTGGAGGTCACCACCTGGGACTATGAGATCACAATGGATGGCTTCAATCCCTCCAATATCTCCTCTCCATGGGCCGAGGAGTATCCCCAGATCGATGCTGTCAATCCAGGAATTCTATTACCCACATTCATGTGGGAAGGTGATAAGGACGAAGTTGGTGTGATCTATGCCCTGGAGAATGTTGAAAGGGCATTCAAGATCGAATACAAGAAGGGAGCTCTAGATCAGAATGGGTTGGTCATCTCAACATTCCTTTCCAAGAAGTTAGGTGCCGATGTAGGTGACCAGAT
>JAUVBH010000022.1 GCA_030591285.1 Thermoplasmatota archaeon | reverse complement strand
ATGATCGAACTTTCGAAACTGAAGTAACCAATTCACAGCTTTCCATGAACTATTCAACTCCTGGATGGAGATGGCTTCGTTTCAGGGTTAAGGACAACAATGCAGTATATTGGGACCTTGAACCTATTCGTGTCAAGGTAACCAACACTCCACCCCTTGTAACGGTCGAGGAACAATTGGAGTTGGTGGAAGAAGAGGAATATTTGGTCAAACCCTCGGTCCAGGACACTTTGTCTGACCTTTCCACAATGACGTATGAATGGTATGTTGATGATGTGCTGACATCTGGATTACCAGAGTTCACAGCATCCTTCCCGGAGATGGGGACATACGAAGTTACTGTCAAAGTGATCGATGATGATGGTGAAGAGAGTTCTGATTCGATCATCATTAAGGTTGAGAACAGAGAACCGGTTCCGGTATTGACCCATAGTGGGAACAGTTCCGAGGGAGAGAAGGTCTATCTCTTTTCCCAGGTTCTGGATTCTCAGCTGGATATCGATGAAATGGAGTATCGGTTCCACAGTGGTGATGGGCGCTCTACCAACTGGATGGATAGCAACTGGACACAATTCGTATATCCTGAAGATGGAGATTTCCGGCCTGCTGTTGAGGTGAAAGATAGACATGGGGAGCAAGCTGTCGAGTACACCGATCTGTCGATCTTTAACACTCCACCGACTGCTCAAATGACAATTAGCGGTATCACACTAGAAGAGGACGAAGAGTACCAGTTCGAGGTCGAAGTGGAGGATGCTTCAAGTGATGCGGACGATCTCAAAGTACAGTGGGATTTTGGAGATGGTACAAAGTCTGAATGGACGACTTCTTTCAGGATAAAACATGAATTCAGCACTGAGGGGACATACAATATAACTGTTAAAGCAAGGGACGATGATGTGGAATCAGCTCCAATTTCCATCAAGGTAACGGTAACAGATCCTGATCCGGAAATGGGCATCGATGACTATGTTGCAACAGAGGTTATCGAGGAATCCCCGATTTACCTATCGGGGTGGATGGAGGATAATCCCAGCGATGAGGATGAGATAGAACACAGATGGGACCTCGGCGATGGAAATGTTACCGCTTGGTCCGATGGTGATATCGTTTATTCTCATTCCTATATGACCGAGGGAACCTATGTTGTGAACCTGGAACTGAAAGATGCAGAGGGAGACCTGTTCAACGTCTCACAGGAAGTGATCGTCAGGAACATCAAACCTGAAACCTCTTTGGTATCATCCAAAACAACACCAGATATGGATGAAGAGGTGACCTTCTCAGCCAAGGATACGGAAGACACCTACAATGATCTCTCGATCATCACATATCGATGGATGATCGAAGGTAAGACGTTCTACGGACCTTCCCAGATGAAGCACATTTTCAGGTCCACAGGGACCAAAACCGTAACCCTGGAGGCTTTCGATGGTACCGATCACAGCGACAAGGAGACCTTGAACCTGGTGGTCCGCAATCCGCCCCCTGTGATCTATCTTGATGCTCCCCGGAAGGTCGCAGCAGGTGAGTTCTTCATCTTAGATGCATCCGGGTCCCTGGATACGATAACAGATCAACCAAACCTCAGTTATTCATTCAATATGGGGGATGGTTCTGACATGATAATATCGACCGATCCTGTCATCAATTACACCTACGATATCGGAGGAAAATTCACAATAATTCTGACGGTCCTTGACAGTGGTACGGGTGCAATTATGGAGCATGAGATCGAAGTCACAGAAAAGATAAGTGCAACTCCTTCCAAGGACGATACAGGAACCATCATTCTCGTTATGATCCTTGCTTTGCTGGTGATCATTGTGATCAGCGCCATGATGGCAGTAATAATTATCAGAAATAAGAGAGCAGCAGAGCAGCCTCCTCCACCACAGTATCCACCGGGGAGGATGCCTCCCTTGAGTGGAGCGCCACCAAGAATGTCTCCCCCGAGACAACCCCCTATCGTTCAACCGATGCCTCAGCAGCCTGTTCTTCCCCCACCGGGAAGTTCAGTGCCTCCTCCGCCTCAGCAACCCTACTGAAAGGGCACCAATAAGGAGGGCCCCAACAGGTAACCACATTGGCAGCGGGCTGTCCTCAGTATCTCCTTTGACCAATTTAAAAGAGACAATATCACCTTCAGGATCCCCCATATCTTGAATGTCCTGGGATGTTAACACAATTGAATCCCCATCATCTGTGACGAATTCTGCCATAAAAGTAGGTATCACAGAATCGATGTCAACTGACCATCCATCGGGCAGTGATATGGTGAAAGAGAGAGGAAGATCAAGTCCGCTCTCATTTGAATCATCTTCATATTCAATGGTATAGTTCTCGTCTTCGTATTCATCTTCCCACTCTTCTTCTTCATACTCCTCATCGTCATCCACAGGCCTCAAGATAATGATATGGGATCCGCTCTCTTCGATATCCCATGAATGATCGATCGTGGCGAACATTCCTATTGGTCCTGTATCATTTACATCTCCCAGTAACCCTGTCCAACCCGAATCAAAGGTCATCTGGGCAGTTTTATTATCGATCAAGATGGTAAGACCAAGGAATCCATCTTCCATATCCTCTCCATCAAAAAGTCCTTCAAGGTCTGCGATCTCCTCTTCTTCTACTTCCCCATCATGATCACTATCAAGGTAACCCTTCATAACTCCGAGGAATATTCCGAGGTCCAGCTCGACGGACATGGTGAAAACCGCATGGTCAATATCATCGAATTCGATCTCCATCTTCATTTCCATATCTTCCGGATCCATATCTGGTAATAGATCGAAAATCCCTCCTTCATCTTCTTCTTCTTCAGGGGCGTCTACCTGCGCCATGGCAGGTCCGATCAGGAACAATGATACGATCAGAATAACAATTCCAGGTGCGATCTTCCAAACCTTCATATGAACACTTCCATCCAGTAGAACTCACTTTCCGGATGACTATTTCAAACTTGCTACGGCATTCCCAGAGATGGCGACCATGTTTAACGTGTCCAAATCCTGTTCCAATTTGGTAATATATACTATAGATCGATATATTATCAGGAAAGAGGAGATACCCATGGACAGAGAGGAGACCTTTCCGGGATGGATCTGGATAATGACAGTTATCAATGTGATCATCGTCCTGGGACTGATCTTTTTTCAATAGAACCCCGGATTTTTTCCATACCCCCACCACAGGGAAGCCCACGGGGCGGTTTCGCTTAAGTTCCGCCCCACTCCTTTTCATTTTTCAATAAAACTCTCCTGCTATCGATTTATACAAAGGGCCCCATACCCGAATCATATCAGGTGATCTGATGCTTATTCATACACAGTGGTATGGGACCTTCCTCCTCGATCGGATGGGTGAGGGTTGGTTGGTGGTGGAATTCTTCGAAGCCCAGAAGGATGCGCAGAAAATAGCTTTGGAGCTGAACGCCATTGCAAATGGGGAGATACTGGAAAGGGAAGAAGGGTTGAAAGGGAAACCGGTCACCCATGTCTCTGAGGAGAGATTGAAGAAGATCTTTCCACAAGCTCAGGTAGCGGAATTATGGGATTTCGACGTACCTCATGCCCATGAGAAGGGTTATCCCGTAACATTGATCCTTGAAGCAAACACATTGAAAGCATCCCTGAAAAAAAGCGAAGGTCCGAAGGACAGCAATATCATGTCCGCAGTGGGAGCCCTAACAGATATCGATTCTTCTCTGAACCTGGTACAGGAGAGGATCAAGGAGTGGTATGCCAAACACTGGTCAGAGATCACAGAATTCTTTGATGACCGGGATATGCTATCAGCATTGAGCATGGACCCTCATCCCGATGGGTTGATGAAAGTTATCAGATCAGAGTACCCGGAACTAGCCGAGAAGATCGGCAGTCTAAATATTCCAACATTGGAAGATGGTATCGATCTTTCAGGGATCACCTCACTTGCAACACTTGCACAGTCATTGTGGTCCTCCAGAGAGAACATGGAATCCTATGTTGAAGGTGAGATGGCGATCGTTGCTCCAAAACTCGCTGATGTCGCTGGACCTCTGATAGGTGCAAGATTGATACATTCTGCTGGCGGACTGATGAGACTTGCGAAGCTGCCATCGTCCACGGTTCAGGTCCTTGGAGCCGAGAAGATGTTCTTCAAATTTCTCAAGGAAGGTGGCAAACCTCCAAAACACGGAGTACTGTTCCAACACCCATGGGTGCATTCACTTCCTGTCACAAAACGGGGGAAGATGGCAAGGTCCATCGCCTCAGCAGCATCTCTTGCATGCAGAATGGATGCATATGGTGGAGGCGATCCCTCCGGCATAAAGGAAAGGCTTGAGAAAAGAGCTAAAGCTGTTGCCGAGATGGAAGTCAAGAAACCATCTGGGGGAGGCAGGCAGCCTCCTTTCAGAGAAGGCTGGTGGGCCAACAAAGGTAGACCTAAAGATAACAGGAGAAGAGGGAAGAGGAAGAGGAGGTAGCTCTTCCTTACCTGAACCGATCAAGCTCCACTCTGTTGCTCGATAATATCCATCATAAGTGCAGCTGAGATGATCAATCTCTTGTCAACAGTTGACGAATCGATCACCTTCAGGAACCATGTATCGCCTATGATCTGGAACTTCTGCTTCGCTTCAGCGATCTGTACTTCACCACTGGTGAAATCGTAGGTCTTTGGCACGAACTTCAGGAAACTCACAAATCGCCTTAGAATGGCAAGTGCACCACCGCCTTCTTCCACAGTCGCTATTTCTGTATTGTTGGCATCGAAGATCTTCCAGGTGTCCCGCAGGATCGATTTGAGGGCCTTCCTGCCGACAGATCCTATCTTCTGACCGGTGGTCGGGTCAGTTATTGCGAAGGTCCCGGACCAATCCAGTATCTGTTCCTGCCTCATTACAAGAAGCTCGGTGTTCATGTTCTCGTCGGTGTATATCCGGATATCTTCCTTCAGCTTGAAAGCCTTCTGGTGGCAGAAGCCTATCTGGTTTCCGGCTAGGTCTTCGATAAAATACTTCCTTCCGATAGCCAATACTTTCTGTTTGATGACATAATCGTCCTTGTCCCACATACCCATATACTCACCTCAAAGGTGGTAACGTATTGACAATAAAAAATGTATCGGCTTGGACCCCCCGTCAATCTTTATAACTGCCCAGCACCTTCGCGGAATTGATGATAGAGCTCCCCCGGGGAATGCATAAGAAGGTATCGAAGGCATTCGATATCTGGGGTATCGAAGAGTTGTACCCTCCCCAGATCGATTCCCTGGAACCCATTGCCAACAATGAAAATCTGGTGGTTGCAGTCCCGACAGCTGCCGGGAAATCGATCATCGCTTACATCGCAATAATGAACAAGGTTTTCAGGAGGGGAAAGGCACTCTATGTCGTTCCATTGCGTGCTCTCGCCTCCGAGAAGTTCGAGGAGCTAAAGGAGCTATCTCAACTGGGGATCAGGGTTGCCCTATCCTACGGAGATTACGACGAGGATGATCGCAGGTTGGAATCATACGATGTCGTGGTTGCCACGTCAGAAAAGGCGGATTCACTATTGCGTCACAGATCAAAATGGCTCCAGGACCTTCAGGTCATCGTTGCTGACGAGGTCCACCTTATGAATGACGTCGGTCGTGGTCCGACCCTTGAAGTGATACTGACCAGGTTCAAGCAGTTGAACCCGGATGCTCAGCTGATCTGTCTCTCGGCAACCATAGGCAATTCTGCCGAAATAGCAGGTTGGCTTGATGCGAGATTGATCCTTTCGGATTTCAGACCTGTTAGCTTAAAAGAGGGTGTTGTTCAAGGGAATGAGGTTACCCTTGATGACATGGGTCATATCGAATTCAAGAACAGGACCGGGAATACTCTAACCGATGCCGTTCTCGATGGGATACTGGATTCCTATGATGGAGCCGGACAGGTATTGATCTTTGTCAATACCAGAAGATCAGCTGAAAGCTCAGCGGAGGAAATGGCCAAAGTACTGGCTGGACACCTGAGCGAGGATGACCTCCGGGAGCTGAGAACGATCTCAGGATCCGTGGGAAGATCCGATGCTAAGGTAATCCAGAAACTGAAGAGATCCATCGCCGGTGGAGTATCCTTCCATCATGCCGGCCTCAGCAATGAACAGAGGAAGATAGTGGAGAGTGCTTTCAAGAATAGAAGGATCAAAGCTCTATTCGCTACACCTACACTTGCTGCCGGGATCAATCTTCCAGCCAGGAGGGTCATTGTCAGGGATCATACCAGGTTCGAATCCTGGAACCCCAGAGCTCCCATCCCGATCCTGGAGATAAAACAGATGTTTGGCAGGGCCGGGAGACCAAAGTACGATAAGGAGGGTGAATCCTGGATATTGGCAAGGAAACCCGAAGAGGTCGATGTTCTTCTTGAGCGGTATGTTTGGGGGAAACCCGAAGAGGTACTATCGAAACTGGGTTCCAGACCTGCCCTGAGAATGCACCTTCTTTCATCATTTGCCACTAATTATGTTCGGGACATGGATGAGATGTGGGAGTTCATCCGTTCCACCTTCTATGCTTATCAGAACGACACCTGGAAGATAAGTACAGATGTCGAGGAATTGGTAGAATTCCTTGATGAGGAAGGCTTCCTTAACAGAGAAGGCGACAATGTTGAGGCAACGGACCTTGGCAAGAGGGTTGCAAGGCTCTATATCGATCCACTTTCAGCGGTGGTGATAAGGGATACACTGCTGAGCGAGAAGAACAAAGTGACCACCTTCTCAATTCTCCATACCATATGCCATACAACGGATGTCCATCCTCTTTTCGTAAGGAGAAAGGATTCGGATTATGTTACAAAATACATGTATGCCCACGAGGATGAGCTGTTGATCCCAATTCCTGAGGATGATACAGAATATGAGTGGTATCTCTCATCGGTCAAAACCGCAATGTTCCTCATGGAATGGATCGGTGAGAATGATGAATCTGTTGAAGCTGGGGAGGACAGGATAGAGACCCTCTTCAACCTTGGACCCGGGGATGTTCGGAACAAGGTGGAAACAGCTGTCTGGATCCTGTATGCAATGAGAGAACTATCCAGATTGTACAACACTGGCATGACCGCAGAGATAGACAAGGTCTCTCTCAGGGTGGAACATGGCATCAGAGAGGAACTGATCCCGATGATACAGGTTCGTGGAGTTGGAAGGATCAGAGCCCGGAGATTCTTCGAAGCTGGTTACAATTCACTGGACAAGGTAAGAAAGGCAACGATCTCTGAACTTGCCAGTGTAAAAGGTATTGGAAGACATCTTGCCATTCAGATCAAGAATTCCATCGATCCAGATGGGGAGCATACCATTGAAGAAGAACCAGAAACTCCACAGGAAGAAGATATCAAGCAATCCAGACTTTTCGATTTCAACGGTTGAAGGCAGAAAATATATTACACCCAGTCATCATTGCGACCTCATGGAGATGTCTTCTCTCCCTGGACTTGCCAAAAGAGGTTTCTATTTTTTCCTACCGGTTGTATCGGTTATCGTACTGGCAGGACTGCTGTCTCTTTTCGCAACTCTGTCAGAGACCCAGGTAGAGGCATCAATATTCACCACAGAAGAAGATGCAAGTGCTGGTGCCACAGCTGGAATTGGAATAGCCAACACACTCCTGTTCATTCTCCCGGCAATTATTGGAAGCTTTGGGATCGTTGCAATAATCAAAATGGGCAAGAGGAGAATGCTGAAGAACATTTTCAGGGGAGCCCTGACCCTGGCTATCGGGATCATCATCGCTTTCTTTCTGTTCAAATTGAACGAGGCACTCTACCAGAGGGTCTGGTATGTATATTCCATCAATAAACCGATAGAGATGGAGCTATACACGATACCGGATCTCTACAGTGGTGGAAATCTTCTCATGCTATTGATAACCGGATTGTTGTTCGGATACACTGCTTCTTCCATTATTCTATCCAGAGGGTTCTTCAGGAAGGAGAGGAACTATTCTCTGATCGTTATCTCTGCATTGATGGGAGCTTTCATGGCAGTGATCCTTCCCACCTGGACCGTTATTTTCCTGTTGCTCGCACTTGCCATCTGGGACATCTACGCTGTGTTCAAGGGCCCGATCAAGGACATGGTGGAAATGGATCTCCAGGGAAATCTCATGGCAAGGTTCGACCCCCTTGGAGATGATTCCGAGGAATTCCCCTTTGAGCATCTTACCTATGATGCTGGTCTCTGGCAGTTGGGGATCGGGGACCTGGTCTTCTATTCTGTCCTGGGAGCTCATTCACTGTACTATTCCACAATATACATCCCGGACCATGGTCTCTGGATGCTTCCATTCTTCTTCATACCGGTCCTTATTGCGATCTTGATCGGTTTTGCCTACACCATATATCGGTTAACAAGGGAGGATGGTGCCGGGATATTACCCGGCCTTCCCATCCCAATGTTCCTTGGTGTTGGAACACTCCTTGTTATGATGGCCATCGCCAAATGGGTCATCTAGGTCCCGATCAAAACTGGACCTTCCTCCCATATTCTGTCAAGTGGCCACATACCGGTCTTTTCAAGAACAGCTCCTCTGCATAATATTCCAATTGCCAGGTCGAATTCGGTCAGGTCGTCTTGATCTCCCAGGCATCCATCAATTGGAACTGCTTCGACCTCGAATCCTCCACTCATCAGACCTGCAATATATTCCTTGGCCAGGTTCTCGAATTTTCGCTGAAAAGCAACCTTGAGCTTTCCAGGGAGGGGGCTCCAGTTCATCCCCCACCGGGATAGTACGCAGAGCTCCGGCCTTCCGAAGATGGCGTCAGGATCATAGAATTCCAGATTACCATATCTTCTGATATCGGAAGTATTTCCCCTGAGCCTTTCCTCTTCCAGTCTTGCTCCTATCACCACTCCAACTGAACGCTTACCCATGGACCACAGGTGTTTCATCCTGCTGATCACCTGGTCCTCGGGAACTTTTATGATCCCGGGGCTGGCTTTCTGCAGGAGCTCCGCTGGGAGCTGTCCGGCAAGTCCCGCCATGCCCCGCTCTTCTGGTAGAACTATGAGTTCCACCGCACCATCGAGGGCATGTGCCTCACTTTCCATAGATACCTCTGGTCTGTTCAAATCAAATCCTCCAAAGAAGTTAGGAAAAACTTGATGGGAAACGACCCTTTTCGGAAATGATCAGCACATGGAGTGCATGCGCTTATGATCGCGCTTGGCGCATTTATGCGCCATGATATTTCCGGAAGGGTTGAGGTTCACCATCTTGTTGATCCCCACCGTCCAATTCAGGATTACTATTTTAAATTAATCGGGAAATAGAAATGGCAGGTATTGTCACAACAATTGGTACTACCTGCTTAAAAGGAAAGGACCGGGTCGGTCGACCCGGTCAAATTGTTTCACTTCAATCTTGGAGTCAGTTTCTCGATCATATCCTTGGTCATTGATGATATGTCAAAGGAGGGGGTCCATCCCCACTCTTCCCTGGCTGAAGTATCATCGATGGACTGAGGCCATGAGTCTGCAATTGCCTGCCTGTAGTCCGGTTTGTATGTGACTTCAAGCTCTGGAATGTGCTTTTTGATCTCATTTGCAAGGTCCTTGACAGAGAATGACATGGAACCCATATTGAAGTCACAGTGGTGCTTGAGGGTATCCACTGGGGCCTCTGCGAGGTCGATTATGCCCTTCAGAGCATCGGGCATGTACATCATCGGGAGGACGGTGTCCTCTCTTACGAAGCACTCGTATTTTCCATGCTGGATGGCTTCGTAGTAGATGGCAACAGCATAGTCGGTTGTACCGCCGCCTGGAAGTGTTTCAGATGAGATGATCCCAGGATATCTGACACCCCTGATATCAACGTTGAATTTTCTGAAATAGTAGTCGCCAAGGAGTTCGCCTGCAACCTTTGTGACCCCGTACATCGTCCTTGGTTTGAGAACTGTCTCTTGGGGAGTGTTCATCCTTGGGGTCTCTGGCCCGAAAGCTGCAATGGAGGATGGGTTCATGACCCTGACAAGTTCCTTTTCCCTTGCGCACTCTAGAACGTTATGGAAACCGTCCATGTTGACCTTCCAGGCAAGGAGAGGCCTCTGCTCACCAACACCAGAGAGGATGGCAGCCATGTTGTAGATGGTGTCGATATCATACTTATCGACGGTCTCATAGAGCTGTTCCTTGTTGGTGATATTGCACACTTCAACCGGGCCGGATTTCTTGATCCTCTCTGACGGAGGGGTCCGGTTGGTGCCTGCAATAACGTTATCGTTCCCGTATTTCTCCCTGAGCACCATCACGAGCTCAGAACCGATCTGACCTGCTGAACCAGTAACTAGTATCCTTTTCATGGGTCTTGACAAAATACTCACCCCTTTCGAAGGGGTATCGGAATGATGCTTTTGAACTTTTCTTAAGCGGGGCACTCTTTCAGAGAAAAGGTTTTATCTCAAATCATGATGAAGGAGAGCGAAACAACGGGCCTGTGGTCTAGCTGGTTATGACGTCGCCCTTACAAGGCGGAGGTCCCCGGTTCAAATCCGGGCGGGCCCACTTCTCTTCATTTCATTCATCGAAGCGTCCCCGCCCGGATTTTTCAAACATCGTAAAAATTTCACTGTCTCCTCATTACGGCTTCGTATGGTTTTCCTTCAAGGAACTTTCCAACGAAGAGAAGACCCATATATTTTTCCTCGACACCCAAGATCTTCTTTTCCATGTCAGATATGTCTCCATGGAATATCATCTCCCTGTCAGGATATCCTGCAAAGAAAACAACTGCACACGGCATATCATCAGGATATACCTTCCTTAGTCCCTCAAAGATCATTCGGGAATGGTCAAGGGACATGTAGAGTATCATGGTTGACGGATAAGGTTTCATATCCTCTATCATCTTGTTCCAATCCTTCAGATAGGGGGGCGCGGTTTGCATTACGAATCTTGAATCATAAGCAGGTATTGCACTCTTTTTCAATGCTGCCAATGCTGCTGTTTCAGCACCCATTCCGGGAATGATGGTTACCTGGTCCGGTTCGAACTGTTCAATATACCAATGGGCTGGACCGAAAAGACATTGATTTCCGTTATCGATCAATCCTATATTTTCTCCTCTTATCAGTCTCTCGTTTATGATCTTGATTCTGTTATCTCTAAGGACAAATCTTTCCTTTCTGAACTCGTCCATTTCACTTTTATTTAAATGGAGAAAATGTTTCTCATTGTAATGCCAGAATCCCTGCCAGGGATCGAAAAGGATTTCTTTGTCCCCCATATAATCCCTGAACAGATCACAAGTATCATCCGCAGCGATCAAGGAATCCATTTCTTTTATGCAATTCAGAGCCTGCAATGTTGCTGTCAAGGGTCCTGCTGGCCCTATCCCAATTATGTAAAGATGTCCCTTTTGCTTCATGGACCTCACTTGACCCAGAATATCGACAAGTGCTACGAATATAAAAAAAGTAGCACCATTCGTTAAAAGCACTGAACTAATCCTTCACCATGATTTGATATCCCTCTTAGCAAGCGCCACATTGGCTTGTTATCTTGACATTTTGATAAAATATCACTTCTTTATCCATGATATGGGAAGAATTTTAAAAAATCTTACCAATCCATTTTCACCGTTCATGCAATATAATTAAAAAATGTGTTCTAACATCGTATCATTGAATTTTCCAATTCAAGAT
>JAUVBH010000065.1 GCA_030591285.1 Thermoplasmatota archaeon | reverse complement strand
TAATAAGATTACTTCTTAACCAAATTTCAAGATTCAGTTCTAACCAAACGAAATCCAGTACTTTCCGGATCACCCGCATCAGGAATTTCATAGAAACGGACTCCAGATCGACAAATACCTGAATGACTGTACCAACAACCCCCTCGAATTACGTGACGATCTCCATTTTCAGGGCCCTTAGGATCTATCTCAGAAGAATTGGTGTAATAATATTGATCATACCAATCACTGCACCATTCGAGAACATTCCCATACATATCATAAAGACCCCATTTATTTGGTTTCTTTAAACCAATTTTATGGGGACATTCCTCATCTACAAAGGGTGTATCTGTATTTTCTCGGCACCAAGCATAATCTACTAACTTAGCTTCATCGTTCCCGAAGAAATATTTGGTAACGCTCCCAGCCCTGCAGCAGTATTCCCACTCAGCTTCAGTAGGTAAACGGTAAGTGTGATTGGAATCAAGGTAATTCAAAACATCAATGAATTCCTGGCAATCATTCCATGACACGGAATCCACAGGATTCTGCATACCAAAGAATAAGCTCGGATTGTTCTTCATTATCGATTTCCATTGATACTGAGTCACTTCGAATTTCATAATTTCAAATTCCTTGGTAATGGTAATGTTATGTTGAGGATATTCATCTGTTCTACCCTCACCAAAAGGACTACCCATTGAGAAACTTCCAGATGGAATTGATACGAACTCAAAATTAGCTCCGCCTATATTCTGAATATGCGTTCGGAAATTATCGTTATCATTTTCCATGACGACTGAAAAAAATAGGATTCCTCCCAATACCGCTGTCAAGAGAAATAACGATGCGATAATAAATGCAAATAAAAATTTGAACATTGATTTCTTAACTGGGTTTTTATCATTTGAAATTTTAACTTCATCATTTATTCTGATAAACTTTTTCTCACTTTGCATATAAATCATCCACAATATTTCGATATGAAATACTTCTCCTCTCAACTTTTCCTTTTCCGTCCATTGTCGGTATCACATTCATTTCTATTCCTTTTTTTCCTATCCATGTGGGACGGAAATCATTTTGAAGATTATTAAAAATGGGTTTCAATTATTTCAGAATACTCATCATAATAATCTGGATCGAAGAAGAACCAGATCATATTGTCTTCCAACTGTTCATTGATGTCTTCTTTGGGCCCCTTCCCACACATTACATGTCTGTAACGGCCCTTGTTGAATAGGATTAGATCTGAATCTCGAAGTTTAAAGTGTACGTTGGATCGATTGAATTCATAGAAATGATCTATCTTTTCTATCAGTTCCTTAATTGATTTTGTTTTTTCAAGATGTCTTCTATCAAGAGGTCTTGCTGCTATATTGAGAGGTTTATTGAATATTAATATGAATAGATCAATTAGAAGTTGAAATTTCACCATGTGCCCAGTACCGCTGGTGTTGACATGACGATTATATTGAAAATATTGCATCAAATAGACTTTGTCAGCTGTTATGAAAATCTTGTAACTTTGTTCTCGATCTTCATTAAGTGCAAGATCCTTAAAAGAAGCAATAACACTTTTTGATGAGCGGTCCCTATTTTTCTTCTTTTTTTTACCTGGATATTCATATTCTTTGAATTTTCTTTTCCTTTGAAGTCTTTTATTTCTGTAATACAAAAATGCTAAAGCGATTAATATCAATACAAATACAAAACCACAGTATGAATATCGTACAAACACAGATTTATCACTAAGAAATTGACTGTATAGAAAAGATATCATTACAAATGCGATAATCATTATCGCTGTAGCAAAACTTACCTGAATTAATTTCTTTAAACGAGGATCCATTTCACTCATCTTTCCGTTTTAAAAAGCAATCATTTTAAAAAGCTGTTCCTCTCAACTTTGCCTTCTTCGTCCATTAGAGGTATTTGATTTCATATATTATTTTCTTTCACAATCCCGTGTAGCATCCTTAAATAAACTTTTAATAATGATTGTCTCGCGGAGGGAATTCGTCTAATTTTTATTACGACATTCAATCCTCTCTTCCTAACCCCTCCGTTTCGATGGGAGATCTGCCCTCGTTCGCGAGTGTGAAGACTCCCATCACTCATTCAATCTTGATCGATGGTATACTATCATTCCATTCTTTCTTAAGTCTTGATATCGAAGGAGGTTTCCTTCCAAGGATCTCAGCAATGGTGGAGGTTTTTAGTGGATCCACACCTCGTTTCTTCGCTTCATAGAGGATGAAAAAACGACTTCTTTTAAACCAACTATCAGAGAGGATCCCTTTTCCCCTTCGCTTCAATATATCTTTCTTTGGACAGACGTTCCTTAGCCATGTTAATGTTAATCTCTTTCATCCATTCCTTTATATTATATGGATTTGATTGTGGGGCCGACCGGATGGTCAGGTTCCTGATTCTAAAAGAAGGTGGAGTGGTTGAAGCTCGGTATCATTGGTTGTGGGTTCATTGGAACAACCATCGGTGGTGCAGTCGAACAGATGGATGGTATCACAGCCATCAATCTGATCGATCTGGATTATGAGGCAGCTGTCCAGCTCAGTTCCAGATTTTCCAAGGCACAGGTCTTTCGTTTCTCCGATATGGACGGCTTCATTGAAGCTTCCGATCTTGTGGTCGAAGCCGCATCGCAAAAGGCGGTCCAGGAGATAATTCCCAAGGTTGTTGGTTCCGGAACAGATTCGATGATCCTCTCTGTGGGAGCACTTGTTGATGATGACCTGTGGGATGGTATCAGATCATCTGCCTCGAAAATGGGATGCAGAGTGTATGTTCCATCCGGTGCGGTAGCTGGTATCGATGGCATATTCTCCGGATCCATGGCCGATATAGATTGTGTCACACTGACTGTTAGAAAACCACCCAAGGGTCTGTCACTTCCACCGGAGCTGCATCATCTATCGGAGGAGATGAAGGACCTAACGGAACCAGTGGTACTTTTCGATGGTTCAGCACGGGATGCAGTTAAGATGTTCCCCAAGAACGTAAATGTTGCTGCCACTGTTTCACTCGCGGGGATCGGTTTCGATCGAACGGTGGTGAAGATCATTGCGGATCCCAAGGTCCAGAGGAATATGCAGAAGATCGAAATGAGGGGACGGTTCGGAGAGATGACAGTTCAGATGATGAACCATCCATCGACCTCCAATCCAAGAACAAGTTATATGGCCCCCCTATCAGCGATCGCAGTTATCAAGAAGATCATAACCGGTATCTCTATCGGTAATTGAGGTGATGGTTTGGAGGAGAGATCTATAGAACTGATAGCAAAAGGTCACTCCGTTGGTGAATCCCTTGAGATGTCCATAGTTGTTCCTCCAGGATCATCCATTGGTTCCCCCATGAAGATAGAACTCTCCTTTCCAGGAACCGATATGGAGAAACCATTGGATCTTTCAGTCAGCAACTCTAAAGGATTCGAAGGTTCGGATATCTCTATCGAAAGCCCTGAGAATGATCCATCAAGGATAATTCAGGCTGTTCCCTTGGGTAAAGATGGTCCATCTATTCTCAAGGTTCTCATCAAAGGAGAAGTATACGGTGCTACCATTGCAATTCAGGAAGTGGACCTCGATCTTCTACCTCCACAGCTTGATATATCATTGTTGGAAAGCCCCATTTCTCTTTCACATTCTGGCAAGAAAATGGTAATTTTGAAAGCTCATATGCCTGGCTCGACCAAGTTCAAAGGAGAGATCCACCTGTCGCTAATGGATGGATCTGATAAGGTCGTAGGAAATGAAACCGTTCAACAGTTCTCATTCAAAGGATCAAGGACCCTGGAAATGGAACTTGATATACAGCCCGATACACCCGGGACATATTCTTTTGGGATCCGGGTGAAGAACAAAGGTCATTCCAGTTTCAGGATAGTGAAGGATGCACTGCTCTTCGATGGTCTACCGGCGGAACTTATTCCAGAGGATCCTGACCAGGTCGAGATCAAAGCAACAGGAAAGATCAGGATCATTTCAGCAAGGTTCCAACCAAGGGATGTGTCACCTGGAGAGAAGATTGAACTGCTGTTCGAGGTGGAACGCTCCGATGACATCACAGGTCCAATGGAATTTGGACTGGTGATCGGAAAGCACCATGTCAAGGAGAAGATCATCCCCGCCGAAGAAAGTGCCCTTAGAACGAGTATTTCCATACCAGGATCATTCCGCTCCGGGAATACCACTGCGATAATCACACTCAAACACGATGGTGAAACTGTTCTAAGGGAGGTCCTTCCAAGAGCTTTCAAGGTTTCCGGGAGTTCTCAGCTCAATATTCGGATCGCTACACCCAGTGATCTGTCAGATGGTGACAAAGTCCCGAATGGAGAATATATCTTCCCCGGAGAGGGGGTCAGGTCAGTTCGGTCCATGGGAAAATTTGAGATCATGTACCTGACGACCGGAAGACATCTCTATCTCAAGGATAAGGCAGTGGTACTGGGGAATGGATGGGACGATACCCAGACAGAGGATGCATTCACAAACCTGATAGGTCTCGAATTGGCTGAGACCTTCCTTGAACCTTCAATTCACAGAATGCTGAGGAAACAGATCGAACAGGCTGGCAATGTGGGAGTGCTTTCTCTCTCAGAAAAACCGGAAAAGGAGAAAGATCCCTGGAATCTGGACATTCCAACAACTGATAAGATAAGTGAGGGAACCATGGCAGGGTCAGTTATTGCGATCGGATCTCAAACAAAGGGCAATATCTTTGATCTGAAAAAAGGAAAGGGTATCCATTCCGATACGATCCCTGCAATAATAAACGATATTTTTGAAATATTCTCATTTGGAGTTGAACACGGTGATCTGAAGGACCGATACGAAAAGATCATCCGTGGATTTCGATCTCAAAGCTCTGCTCCCGGGAGGAGGGCGACCTTCTCTGCCCATCAACTATGCCTCGGAGGAGCCCATCGTGCCCTGAATAAGTTGATCCAGGAGAAGGAGAGGATCGAAGGAGCAAAGGAATTGGTTTTCTATCTTCTAGTTTCATCACTTGTCAGGATCGAAGCCCTAACACATTGGTCCGGACAATCTATAGGATCTTGGGATGATCTTCGGATCGAGAGGCAGAGGACCTTGAAAAGGGAGATATCGGGTCTCTTTGACCTTCTGGATGGTGTCTCCTCTATCTCAACCTCCCTCAGGAAGAGGATGGAGACCTACAGGACAAACATGAAGGTCAGAAGGAATATCTCATCACTGTCTCGGATCAAGGTCATTTCAGGAGATGGTGGAATAACGGGCAAAGGTGGAGAAACTTGGAAGGGAAAACTTGTGATCGATATGGGTAAAGAGGGCACCGGAATGGACCTTTCGACCTCTATTCGACTCCCAGGTCTTTCCTGGGACCTCGTCTCACCAAATTCGCAAAGGGATGGTCCACTGTTCATTTTGCCTTCAGAAAAGGTTGGGAAAGGTGGCAGGTATGAGCTTGAAATGAAGATATCAACTCCTTCTGCAATACCATCTGTTCAAAGTGCTCTGATCTATCTTGCACCCTCTTTCACAAGAATGGAGGTGGAAGATTGAAGGATCAATACGGCCCTCTTGACGATCTTATCAAGGAGATGCTCTCCTTCCAGCTCTATAAAAGAGGAAAACAACCTCTTGACGGGATCGATCCCAGGGACCGAATTAAGCGTTCCATTTGGATCGATGAGGGTGTTGATCTTGACATTCTCTCAAAACATGGTCCCGAAATAACTCCCTCCATCCAGACTTCTAAATTGTTCAAGATCGACGAGATCGAGGTTAAAGAGGGACTATTTCGAAGAAAGAGGATCCATCGCTCCATGACCGACATCTCGTCAGTGGATATGATCTACCGTATGATCGGATCAGGTGTGGGAAAGGAAAGATCTGATGGATTGATAGATATCTGCAGATCGGAGATATTGTACCCGTTGGTTCTCACCCACCCAATGGAGAAGATCAGGGAAAGTATGTCCAATATAAAATTGGAGCGGGATATTCAAACCGAAGTGCAGGACATCTCTGCAAGGAACTCCATAAGGATCCTCCTCCAGGGAAGAAAGACAGTTCAGGGGGAGGAAGACCTGCTCAAGGTTTTCGAGAGGTCAGTTCCGGACCGGTTCATAGTTCGAACCGATCGCGGATCCAGTATAACGAACCTTAGAACCCTGATCTCAGTGGTTATTGCATCACCTGACAGTGAGATCGGTCCATTGATCGAAAGTGGTCAACTACTTGATCTGGCAAGGGATGGTATCAGAAGTCCAAGGCTTGAGGGGATGCTCTCGGATCTATCAAAGGATGCGAATGGAGCTGCCGAGACGCCAACCCGATTCAGGGAGAGAATGGGACGAATGATGATGGAATCGGAGATATCAGGGGAGGTCTTTGAAAAGATAAGCTCTCCTATTCTCCTGCGGTTCAAAACCTGCTCAGCGAAGGAAGCTTCAAGGTTGAGGCAGGACCTTTCTCCATTGATGGACCTCCGATCATCTCCGCTCCTTGCAGAACTGGTATTTCAGGTCCCAACAGAAAATCGGCCATTCATCATCGGATTGATGGGAGATACCATGGATAGAAATCTTGTGGAGACCTTGGAGAGGATAAGGGACTTTTCAACATTGGAGATCGACAGGGAATCTGCCAAGGATTCACTATCATCACTGGGAGAAAAATGATCATATTCTGCATCTCTGTGTGATAAGATTCCAATAATGTCTAATAACCGCAACTCGTTAAACCCTTGATGGGGGAGGTCCTACCAGTTGAGATTTGATAACCGTCTCGATCCACTTGTGGAGGAGATCGCTCAAAAGATCAGGTCTTGTACCAAATGTAATCTCGCTGAGGGAAGACTGAATGCGGTACCTGGAGAAGGTCCCCAACATTCTGATATCATGTTCGTTGGTGAAGCACCTGGTGCCAATGAGGACGAAGTTGGCAGACCATTTGTGGGTCAATCTGGCAATCTTCTCACCGAGCTGATGGAAGGTGCAGGGATCAAGAGAGAAGATGTATTCATTACCTCTGTCCTGAAATGCAGACCTCCGGAGAACAGGAATCCGGACAAAGAGGAGGTCAGATCCTGCGCTCCATATGTCCTTGCCCAGATGGATTCGATATCACCAATCGTTCTGGTGACATTGGGCAATGTTGCCTATGATTTCTTCTCGACAACATTCTACCTTCCCAAGAAGACCGTCGGGGATGTTAGAGGAAAGGTATTCCGATTGCATTCTACAGGGTGTAAATTCCTGCTACCAACATATCATCCCGCTGGATTATTGTACAACAGGAAGTTGATACCCGATTTCAAGGCAGACATGGCGACTGCTCTTCGGTACCTCAAGATCCAATAGCCTTTCTGTCTTTGTGGACCCGATATCGTTTATGGGCCATGGTATAGGAGAAATAACCCATCAGTGCAACTGAAGTTCTAGCTATCCACCAGAATCCGATCTGTTTTTCCAGCATCTCTCCGGGGCTGTAGGATCCCCAATGGGAACCATGTTTCCTCGTAAGCTGTTTTCTGCCAAATCCATTCCAGAATGCCTGTTTGAAGAATGATACGATCGTGGATCTTTCCTTGTGATAGATGACCATTTTGTCGTTCTCGATGATCTTGTATCCCCTTTCTACAGCCCTGTAGTTCATATCAACATCTTCAGCGGTGACGAACCTGGGATCGAATCCTTTGATCTCATTGAGGATCCTGGTCTTGTAAGCAAGATTACACGATGGGAATGTGATGTCGATCCCCTTGTGATAGACCTCAACTCTCCCCAGGGTCCTGAAGGCTTCATAGCCCATGGCCAGTGTCTTCCCACCCACTATGTCGCTTTTTTGAAGAGATGATCTTATCTCACGCGCCCAGAATGGATTTGCTATGCAATCCCCGTCTGTAAAAGCAACAATGGAACCCTTGGCCATTTCAATGCCCTTGTTCCGGGATTCCCCTCTCTGGGCTGCATATTGATGAAGGATGATGAATGGATAC
>JAUVBH010000295.1 GCA_030591285.1 Thermoplasmatota archaeon | reverse complement strand
TGGGACGATCCGACCACCGAAGAAGCAGGTGTTAGTCTTTCTCCTTTTTTGATTCTGATCTGTATGTAATTCTTCAGATGGGTCGCTCCTTCTTCACAAAGGAAGGTCACATATTTGAGAGAGGTCTTCGAAAGATCACTGGAGACAGTGATCATAAGTGGATCCTCAAATGACACGGAATCTCCATCGATCACAAGTCCATCGATATCCCCCAATTTCAGACCATTGACCCCCTTATGGTTGCCCATAACTGCAGGTCGTATGCCGGTAAATGCCATCAGGGATATCGAAACCTTATCCCTTGGTGATGCGATCTGTAAGATCTTTCCCAGTTCTTCGGGTTCAGGGATGATCTCGTCTGCTACCGTAGGTGTAGAAGTTGAGTTCTTGGGATTGGGAATTCTTTTGAAATGAACTCCTTTGTGTTTCAGGAACGAATAGATCGGTTTGTTCTCTCCCACAACGGTTTGAGGACTGTTCACTTCTTTTAGTCTCATCATAGAATAATCCATCATCTTATTGTAACGAACATCAATGTCCATTTCGATCAAGCTTTCAGGTGTTTCTTTCATCCATTTCAGGACTCGAGACAACCGTCGAACATAGGGTACCGCTGTCACCTCAGCACCTGTGAACAGCATCTCATTATACCACCCTCTGATCTCCTTGTTCTTCAACATTTCTTCAACTATGGTCACAGTGATGGTATCGAATGCTTTATATATAATGGTTATGGCCCGCTATTACACAGTGTGAGGTCCTTAGTGACCCCCTGAATGCTCATTGATCGAAGTTTACTTGCTTCTCGATGACGAAGGAACCCACATAGTCGCAGTTCTTGCAGTGGTACTTGTAGCCGGTCAAAAATCCGGTTTCGTAGTACAACTCCGTTCCCAGACACTCTGGGCACTGGTGTACTATCATTCGATCTGAACCACCTGGTCTATTTTTAAGTTCTTTTCCGATCTGTTTAGCTTCATCCTCATCCATCAGATCGACACCTTTTGTCATGCCAGGTCGGTCCTTTTTCCTCTCATAAGCACCCTTCATCTTGGGTATCGTGATCCTGGATACTGCTAGATACAGTTCTGAAATATTGTCGCTCTTGCCATACAGGATATATTCTCTTTCATCGGTATCAAGTATCAGGCATGGATCATACTTTGAGATCTTTCTATAAACGAATAACAAAGCGATGGCGCACAAAGCAAGTGAGAACGCACCTATTGCAAGACCAATCGTTGTTGTTTCATGATGATAATCCGGACCCCATTCAGCATTGACAACATATTCTCCTACAGGCATTCCATCTGAAAGCTCTATAGAGATCAGCATTCCTCGCTCTGCCGATAATGACCCTTCCTGCAGTTCCCTGGCAGCGAAGAATTCCATTGGGTCCAACTCGATATTGAAAACTGTTCTTCCAATTTTTTGTTCATTCTGATATTTTTCTGGTATCTTCACCGAGAAGCTGTTGAGAATCTCATCAGAGGATGCCGTGGTAATGAAACGAGCACTCTTCAAGGTGTAATTAACATTAGATTCGAAAGTGATCCTGAGCAATGAGATATCCCTTGACCTTATTTCCATTGCCGAACCGTAGAAGGAGAACCTGAAAACGGTACTTCCCGGAATGTCATTCTCAACAGAAATAACATTCTCTCCATTATCATCGAAATCAGCATTGGATCCTCCAAGATTGTGGACAAGCCCATTTCCATCCGTTGCAGAGATATATTGGCCAGTCTCCATGCCACCCTCCTTGAATGGAACAACTGTCCCATATTCAAGGTCGAGATATGGACTGCTCTCATCATCACCGGAGATCAGAGCTGATAGGGATGCATAAACAATGACACCAGCTGCGATGATGGCTAGAAGGTAGATAATGATCTGAAATGTGGACTTTTCTCGTTTCTTTCCAATTGATACGGTCTTGACATCCATCTTCTTATCGTTCAGAAGGACATTCTTTCTTGAAAGGGTAAGTTTGACCTCGCCCCCATCCAGGACCATATCATAGTCCTTCTTCATTTTTTCATCTCCTCGTAAATGGTCAGGGTATTTGGAAATCGATTTGAATACTCTCTTTCTCCAGCTCCCCTGCCTACAACTTTGCCTTCAAGCTGGACACCGTCTCCCCCTTCTGCTTCATTTAACCATAGTTCAACAATAGCTCTGGCAGCTGCCATGCCTGTAGGAGTGGTGAGTTCTCCCTCCACCGGTCCAGATCTTACTGGCATTCCCCTGACAAGGTTCCTCACAGCAGGTACAGGTATCTCATATACACCATGGGCTGTGTTGATCATCCCAGATCCAAGGGACACTGGAGTTGCTTTAACCCAATAACCATCGACCTCGAGTTTGTCTGCCACATATGCAATACCAATAGCATCCACGAGGGTATCCGGGGTTCCAGCCTCATGGAGGTGGACATCATTCGGGTCCCTCTCATTGTGAACAACAGCTTCAGCCTCCAGGATATTCATCAGTATCCTCGATGAGAGCTTCTTGATCCTGGAATTCATACCTGTCAGCTTGAGACCATCATTGAGATAACCTATCATTTCAAAACCGGTTACGGTCTCTTTTTCCAATTTTTCCCATTCGACATAGAGCCTTTTAACAGTATTTTCGTCCCTTTTCGCATTTCTTGTCCATACCTTGGTGGGACTCTGC
>JAUVBH010000188.1 GCA_030591285.1 Thermoplasmatota archaeon | reverse complement strand
GTTCCTGGTGTTATCCGGTTCATCCCCCCAACCCTCTGGAGGAACAGTATGTATCGTAACTGTCATAGAATCGGTCCCCCCATTTCCATCATCGATGATCACAGTAAGGTTGTTCTGGTCCGGATAGATGTATCTCTGTATTGTCTCTTCTTTCCCGATCTTCTCACCTTCAAGATACCAGGTAATATCCACGATATCACTATCTACATCGGTGAAGTTCAATTGTGCTATTACCGGATTGATGAGATCATTCGTATCTCCCTTGATCAAGATATCGTTGATAATTGGTGCATCGTTCACAGAGTTTACAGTAACATTCAGATCGATTGGTCCAGTGTCATTGTATATTGTGATGAGGAATTCACCGTGCAGATCGAACATAGATGATATGTTCAGTTTGTCATCTTCTATGACAACGACCAGGTTGGTATTTGATGTGTGGATAATAAGATCCTCAAGATCTTCATCGGTGAGTATTCCATCAAGATATGGATCATATACTGTCCAGGAATCCTCATCAAGAACGATATCTGCAGAAACTGAACCAGATACCAGCAGGATCAGCAGTATGATAACTCCCATCATCCTGGGGCCCATGTCGCTCTAATGTCGACCCACTTATTAAAGAATTACAATGCCCAATGATAAAAGAAAAATACTCCGAGGTTTCTACTATCGTTCATGAGAGGCCTGTTCATAGGTAGGTTCCAGCCGCTGCACCTCGGGCATGTATCAATTATTAAGACCGCTCTGGGACAGGTTGATGAACTGATCCTTGGGATCGGATCTGCTGAATGCTCCTATACCGCAAAGGACCCTTTCACTGCAGGTGAGAGGATGGAAATGCTACTAAGAGCATCTGAGGAGCTTTCATGGGGACGAAGGATAATTCCGATCCCCATAAGGGATGTGAACCGGTACTCGATCTGGGTGAGCCATGTGGTATCTCTCTGCCCCCAATTCGATATAGTATTCTCGAACAATCCTCTGACGGTGAGGTTGTTCAAGGATGCCGGATATGATGTAAGATCAACGAAACTCGTTGATAGGGAGCATTATTCAGGGACCTCCATCAGAAAGGTAATGTTGGAAGATGGCAACTGGAACGAGTTCGTTCCAGGTTCAACATACGATCTTATCTTGGATATTGGCGGGATCCAGAGGATCAAGGAGATATCAGGAAGTGGTGACAGGAAATGACCCATGGAGGCTGGGTGGAACTTGTCAAGGGTTCGATTCAGAGAGGAGTAACCATTTCCACCGCTGAATCCTGCACCGGCGGATACATATCACATATCATCACAGAGGTTCCGGGTGCATCAAAATGTTTCGTTGGTGGTGTTGTCGCATATTCCAACGATATCAAGATCAACACCCTATGGGTTGAAGAGAAAACGATAGTTCAACATGGGACAGTGAGCAAGGAGACCACACAGGAAATGTCCCGGGGGATAAGGGACAGGACCGGTTCTGATATTGGTCTCGCTGTGACAGGAGTTGCCGGACCTTCCGGTGGAACGGTTGAGAAACCGGTTGGAACCGTTTTCATCTCCGTTGACATGAAGGATGGAAACACAATAACAGAGGGTTTCCTGCTTGAAGGACTCTCCAGAAATGAATTCAAGAAAGAGGTTTCTGAAAGAGCTTTAGGAATGCTCCTTGGTTGTCAATTATTTCTTTAGGGATATGTCTCGAGATAACCTATTTACCCTATGAGTTGATACACTGAGCGGTGAGGTTTATGGAGCCAGTTTGTGCCCTTGATTATCGTTACGGCAGGAAAGAGATGAAGGAATTGATGTCCTACCAGGCACGGGTAACCAGATGCCTTGAAGTGGAAGCAGCTCTGGCCAGGGCCCATGCAAAGGTTGGGAACATTCCCAAGGAAGCTGCTAAAGAGATCACCAAGAAGGCCAAACTCAAATATGTCTCTCTGAAAAGGATCGAGGAGATAGAATCCGAGATCAGACATGATATTATGGCCATCGTGAACGCTCTCACCGAACAATGTGACGGAAAAGCAGGTAGGTATGTCCATCTTGGAGCAACATCATATGACATTGTCGATACAGCCCTTGCAATGCAGATGAGGGATGGGTTGGATGTTCTCGATGGAGGACTGGATAAACTTGAAAAGATACTTATTGAGAGAGCTGACAGTTACAAGGATCTTGTAATGGTGGGCAGGACCCATGGCCAATATGCTATCCCCATCACCTTGGGATTGAAGATGGCCGTATGGCTTGCTGAGTTCCATAGACACAGGGACCGATTGAATGAATCCAGGGTGAGGCTGCTTGTTGGAAAGATGTCCGGTGCAGTCGGAACAGGTGCAGCCCTTGGTGAGAAGGCCTTCAAGATCGAGGAGATCGTGATGAAGGACCTTGGTCTGGGCAAGGAAGAAGCCGCGACCCAGATAGTTCAAAGGGATAGAATGACAGAGATGCTGGGTCATCTTGCCAATCTCTCGGTTACAGTTGAAAAGATAGCCTCTGAGATCAGAACTCTTCAAAGATCTGAGATAGGGGAGCTCCAGGAGCCCTTTGACTCAAAGAAGCAGGTGGGCTCTTCTACAATGTCCCATAAGAGAAATCCCATTGTTTGCGAGAATATAACAGGTCTTGCAAGAACCTTGAGAGGTTTCCTGATCCCATCTTTTGAGAATGGGGTTCAGTGGAATGAAAGGGATCTATCGAATTCATCTTCAGAGCGTTTCATTATTCCCCATATGATGGTCCTTGCGGATGAGATCATCATCAAACTCTCCGAGGTCCTTGAAGGTCTTATTGTGAATGAAGAGAAGATCAAGGAGAACATTAAGAAAGCCGGGGATGTCATCATGGCTGAATCGATAATAATGGCTCTGGTCTCCAAAGGAATGGGAAGACAGGAAGCCCATGAGATCACAAGGCAGGCTGCCATGGAACACTACAAAGGCAAACCTTACAAGATGGCACTTTTCGATGATACCAGGGTAACAGATAAGCTATCCATCAAGGACCTTGAACAAGCTCTGGATCCTGCAAACTATATCGGAGTTTCGGTGGAAAGGGTCCAGAACGTGATCGATATGGTTAAGTCATCACCATAGTATCGAAATATCCTTGAAAGAAGATACTTCCCAACCGGTTGCTTTGTAGTGATATCGGTCCACATCATAGTTACCGGTAGAAGCCACGTTCATTGACTGCAGGTTCTCGAAACCGGTTGCACCGAACTGACTTGTCGTATGGGTGATATACATCATATCCCGATCATCTATCATGGAAGTAGATGAGGTCCATGACGGTGCTTCTTCAATGAGGATCGTATGGATGGGACTTTTGACCTGAAGTGCTGTGTCAACAGCTGCACCCCATATCATATCACGGACCAGACAGTTCAATCTCCCTGAATTCGAGAGGGACTGCCAGGTGATGGTCTTGATCTCAGAATGAGATGAAAGCAGGTTCTCACCAACGTTGAGAAGGAAGGTCCTTGATAGCTCATGGGAACCATCTCCACCGGTGGAGGTCGTTCTGATACCGAACCAGATATCATTTTCTATGGCTATGGTGGATATTCTGTTCAGAGTAAGAGAGATCTGAGATTCTCCGATCTTTCCAGGGATCGCAATATCTCTCTGCAAAATATCTAAGATCTCAAGGGGATCCGTTGAGGTTTTTCCAGACATTATGAACGAGAGTGTCATGTTCTTATCTTTGGGTTGCTCCTCTGTTACAACAAACGGGGAGGGAACATCCCATCTTGCGATCTCGATGGATGGTGAGGTTATGGTCCATCCCCCTTCTGCTATAATTGAGGTAACATCCTGAGCTGGTGGATTCACATAGGCCGGTCCATCGTTGAAATAATATCCTTCGATATTGCTGTTGATGGAGTATTCATTTTTATTTGGAGAGATGTCAATTGAGATCTCGTCTGTTATGACCTTACCCTCGACCCAATAGACTTCTGTCCTCATTCCATGGATCGCCAAACGGATTCTACCTGTTCCCTTCTCGGGATCGACAAGATCGGATTCAATGTACAGAATATCCTTCAGCTGAGAATAAGAGAAAGTTAGATGGTGCCCCTCTATTTTGATGGTTCCCAAATACTCCAGCTCGGTATCCTTCGTTTCAATGTAGTTCAACCACCAAAACCTGGTCGCATCTCCATAATTTATGAACCTCTTGATGGGATCATACAATGTCATCGAGCTTTCCAGTTGTTGTTCAGTTGACATCGCCAGGTTATTTGCCAGCTTCCTTAAAGATCCATCATCAAGCACAGGAACACTCTGATACCATTCCATGGTCCTGAGGAGTTGAGAAAGTGTGCTGAGGCCCGGTTTGATGTATGGATAGACCTGATCCT
>JAUVBH010000117.1 GCA_030591285.1 Thermoplasmatota archaeon | reverse complement strand
TGCTTACAAGGAAGAATCTACTGCTTGGATTATCCAATATAGCCATCTCAGCTCCGCTATCCTATCTCCTGTTCGTTTCGGAACCGTTTTCGATCAAAGGTAAAGATATGAACGGTCTCAAGCTAACCTACCAGTTGTTCTTCCTGGTACAGCTGACAATCTTCATAGCGGGGGTGGTCTTCTGAAACCCTCCTCCAATTTGAAGGGAATATCATCCACGATCATCGCTTCATTGGTGCTCTATTCCCTCTGTCTCCCCATTGTGGTATTGATCTCCCTCTTCATCATCCAATTCATCATTGCACTTCTGAGCGGAGACACTCTGAAGGGGCAACCATATATGTTCCTCCCATTTGGTATGATGACATATTTCTTCTTCATGATCTTGACCAGTATATTGATGTTCATTAATTTTGGACTGGAAAGAGGATTCAAAAAGAAAAACAAAGATATTTACAAGGTTGATGAAAGGACCAAACCTGTAAAAATTTCAATTTTGACCCTTCTGGCTATTTTCTTGTTTTCAATGATCCTAGCCATATCTATGAAAGCAGAGGCAGAAGAAGAATGGTGGGTTATGGTCATCATGGGTCTGGCACTGTTCGTTACGTTCTTTGCCAACTGGGCCATCATTGGAGTTCCATCAATTCTCATGGTTAGGCTTGGAAAGAAGAAAATGGCCAAACTGGTCAAGGTCTCAGCTATTCCTCTTGTGTTATTCATGATGAGTTACATACCACTTGTATTGTCATTGGATGCAAGAGATGGGCCATTTGAACTGATATTGCTCCTTTACCTTGAGTTCTTTTTCATCTTAACTGTGGTGATCAATTTCACGCTGATACAGATCATGCTGTCAAAGTTCCTCAAGACCGTGAACGAGTTCGAAAAGAAGCATCAATTCCTTTAAGAGGACATGTTTGTTCAACAATCTCCTTAAAACCTCTATAGCATATTTTATTCATGGATAAGAGAGCGGGAGTCCTGATATCAGTATTGATCCTTTCTATCTCCACCATTCCCTTTTTCTCTGATGCTGCAGAGGCAATTGGATGCGCACCATTTCTAGCCCTTACTCAAGCAAAACAGACAGCTTATGTTGCTCCTGGACAGGATGGTGTTGTGACATTCATGGGAACAGTGTACATGCAGGTTCCATGGACAGAGGAAACAGAGAGGATCGAGGCTAGATTGTATGGGAATGCCGGAAATTGGGTCGTATCATCACCAGTGATCTTGGAATTCTCAAGAGCAGAGAAACAGAAGAGCTTCACGTTCTCGGTCCATGTTCCAATCGGAACTTCACAGAAAACTCAAGGTCAGTTCTTGGTGAATGGAACTTGGGAGCAGGTCAATGGAACAAGTTCGGGGACTTTGGCACCGGCAACAGCAATAATATTCGTCAAGCAGTTCTATGATATCGACCTCAGCATTCCAGATTCTTATATTGTTCTTCATCCAGGTGATGAGGTGCAGACCCGGATATTATTGAAGAACGAAGGAAATGCTCAAGTTAGGTCTCGTCTGGAGATCAGTAATCTTAAGGATCTGGAAGATCAAGAAATGAAAACTTACCTGGATCGTGATAAGTTCACCATCGAGGAAAAAGAAGTTGACTATACCAATATCACCGTTTCAACCTCTAGATCAACTGAAAAGGGCCTCTATCGGATCAGAATATCGGTTGTTGAGGCTGGATCATATGATCCCGAGATTTGGAATCAAGAGCTGTTCATAGAGGTTGGAGAGAGAAAACTGCTAGGAATCAATTATGGAATATGGATAGCATTCGAGTGGACACTGATACTGATATTGGGAATGGTCACAGCTTTCATTGTTATGACAAAGAAGAAGCTCACAAGATTAGCTTATTCAAAGCTTTCAAGGACCTTGGAATAGATCTCTTTTTCATCCCCTCTGGCCTTTGCTTCCAACTTCCTTAGTATCAATTCAGGAGTGGACCTTGCATGCAAGCCTATCACCGGGGTCCGGTCAACGATAAGATTGTGCTTCTCATCAAGACCTCTTGTTTCTATCCCATCCACCCTGCAGTCAGTGAACTTTCCGATCTCATCTGCCATATGGGTAACTACAACAGAATAAGCTCCTCGCCCCGATAGCTCTCCAAGGAATATCCCGATGATCCGAGATGCAGCTTCCAGTTCGGTCATGGCTTCCAATTCATCGGCTAGAACCAACGATCTTTCATCGACCTTCATCGACAGAGGTAAAAGTTCTTTCAAAAAGCTCTCCAGTCCGCCGGCATCCAGTCTCCTTTTGGGTTTGTATATGAACAGTTTATCGATGCTTGGAATGTAAGCCTTCTGCGCAGGTACAGGAAGTCCCATCATTGCCATGATGACCGTCTGAGCCAGGGTCATGAGAAGTGTGGTTTTACCACCGGAATTCGCTCCTGTGAGCATCGCTGTTCTGGAATTCGAGATGTCCAGGTCGGAGAACTCTGCCCCCATGGATGCAGGCATTGGTCCCAGATGATAGTCAACTGCCTGGAACTGGCCATCTTTTCTAAGATTGATATCAGCAGCACCTTTCACAGCAAAGAACTCACCAGAGATCTCAAAAGGTCCCAAACCGAGATCATGGACCAAACAACCCATTCCGAACCTCCAATCCAGGTCCAGCGCCCAATCCAGTTCCAATAATACATTCTCTCTGAGTGAAATGATCTCTCTGGCCAGCATCACCTTGCGATCGAACCTCTCACCGGCAGCCTGCTCTTTCATGGAGGATATCATGGAGTCAAGTGCCTCTTCGTCAACTTCAAGTGGATATTTTATTCGGAACAGGTCTTTTCGGACCCCTATCCTGCTCCTGACAAGGTCCGCTGCCATCTTTGCATGTTCCCGATAGACATCCTTCAGAACACCGGTTTCACCACTGGCCAGCAACGAAAGCGTATCCTCACCGCTGAGTGTCAGTTCAGAAATGGCCTCCTTCAAGGATTGTTCGACCTCTGACCTGATCGACCCCACCTTCTGCGTGATGATATCCGGATCGGTATTGCCACCGGATAACCCCGAGAGTTCCTCCATGAGTTCCACAGCTTGGCTGGAACAACTTTCCAAACCGAACAGTTCCTTTAGTTTGGATGCTGCCTTGACCCTCCCCAGTATAGGGTATAATTCCTCAAGGGCGATATCAGGAAGTATCTCATGTTCAGGTGCAGAGCAATGGACCGAAGAAACGATGGGAAGTCTATCCTCATCGATCTCCCTTTTACCGTAAACAAGGACCATATCCTGCTCCAACCCCGGAGAGATCTCATCTGGTGATATGACAAGACATCTGGAATCAAGTCCTCTACGTCGTATAACTTCGAAGACCTCATCATCTTCCACAAGAAGTACATACGGCAAGGGTTTCCTGCCTTTTCCAGATACAGACCTGACGGAGACGGATCTCAGAAGATCCTCGATCTGCTTCCGATCCTTTCCTTCAAGAAGGGAGGTATAGGAAAGAATTTCAAGGGACCTTTTTCTGCACTCTTCGATATCTCCACCGGGAACCAATAGAGATACCCGGTTCTGTGCAATATCTGAATGCATGTATCCCTACAATATTTCCATCACTGAGCTATAGATCTGACCTGCTGCTTCTGTTCTCAACAAGCTACCCGGATCAATACTCCGGTGAACCAGTATGATCTCGACCGCCATTCTCTGGGAAACACCGTCCACGGAAGAAAGAAGTCCCACGTCTCCTGCATCGAGAGCTTCTAAGAACTGTTCATTACCGCCTATCTTGTTAACAATGGAACGTAGCTTTCCTTTACCAAGTCCCCTGATCCCGGTTAGCTTGGACAAAGAGAGATCTATCTCGTCCAAACCCCTGCCACCTCCTCCACTGCCTCCTTATCGATGAGACCCTGTTCAAGGTCCCATTTAACAACCCTGGCTTTCATTTTAGAATTTGAACGTGAAATCGAAATGACGCCATCTGAAACATATCTGCCAACACTGGCAGGAGCACCATCGTTGTAATCAACAACAATGGTTGTAACTCCAGCTTCCCTGACTGCAGATAAGAGCTCCTCAAGCATTGTGAACCATTTCCCGGATCCTCTCAATGACATGACCTCTGGATGATCCAGAACAAGTCTGTCGATCCCACCATCCTCGATCAAATTGATCAGAATATCAACACGGTCCAGGTCGCTCAGGTCCATTACGATAGGCTCATCTGTTTGAAAGATCGGCTCGAACATCTTTTTACCCATTGTCCTTTTCAGAACATTGACAATGGGAACGGTGGTGAAGCATACCTGAACTCCCTGTCTACCATTCCTTAGACCATCGCTGATGAAGGCCAATGAAATTAATGTCTTACCGGAACCAGGTGGTCCTGTGATATTGATGACGGAGCCTTTCGGTACTCCACCTCCAATGAGCATATCCAATTCTGCAATACCAAAACTTACTCTCTGTTCAGTCATTTGGACCACTTACCCATTGGAAGGATGGCCATGATTGCATTTGGCTTTAAAAATAGTTAACGGGGGAGGATGGTAAAAGAAAAAATCTAAAAAAGACTAGGAGAGACCTTCTTCCTTCATTCTCTGAAGGAATCTCTTCTCTCTTTCCATTCCCATCTTGGAGCTCATTTCCAGGTCTCCCTCGAGCATCTCCTTGATCCTTTGCTGTCTCTTCAGCCAATCTTCCATGCAGGACCTTATGACCTCTGAGGGATTGTAATGGTTACCCTTGCAGAACCTAAAGAAGTCCGTGGCTGTATCCTCGAAATTCCTGGTAACTGCGATATGGATCTGATCGCCCGACCTGTATACTTTTGTTATTCTTTTCCCCAAGGAAAGTCCTCCTTTAGGTTTCAGTCCGATAACAAATCATCCCTGAGGACCTTATAAATTAGTTTGGTTATGATTCATTTTTCTCAATAAAGGAAATTAATAGGCCAGTGTTCCCATGGATATCTTTATCTTGAGAATGGTTCATCCACCTACATGGTCAAAGAGGGAGTGAAAAAGGTTGATAAGAAGGTCAGCAAGGCCAAGAAGAACCCTTACTCCTGGAAAAGGAAGTGGACCGCACAGCAAAAAATAGATCAAAAAGAGATCGAAAGGATCTCTGAACTCTACATAGATTATCTTGATTCTGCAAAGACGGAGAGGGAAGCCGTTGATTATTGGATCGAGAAACTTGAAGCGGCCGGATTCAAAGAGCATACTCCAAAGATCAGAAGATCTCCGAAACCCGGAGAAGGTTTCTACAAGATCAACAGGGACAAGGAGATCATTGCAGGTATTGTTGGAAAAACCGATCTCATTGACGGTGCGAACCTGATCGTGACGCATCTAGACGCTCCCAGAATAGACCTGAAACCCCAACCGATCCACGGAGATCCCGATACCGGAATTGGATTTCTAAGGACCCATTACTATGGTGGGATCAAGAAGTATCACTGGGTAAACATACCTCTATCTCTGCATGGCAGGGTCATAAGGAAGGATGGAAGCAAAGTTGACATTGTCATTGGAGAAAAAGATAGCGAACCTATATTCATCATACCTGACCTTCTTCCACATCTTGCAAGAAAAGCCCAGAACCGAAGAAAGCTCTCAGAAGGGATCAAGGGCGAGGAATTACTGGCAATAATCGCAACAGGCGAAATTCCTGAAGATAAGGAGGAGAGGAGTCCTGTTGTGAACGATGTTCTTTCCTATCTGAATTCTGAGTATGGATTGGAAGAAGAGGATCTGATATCCTCAGACCTAACATTGGTACCAGCATGGAAGGCCAGGGAGATCGGACTCGACAGGGGCCTCATAGGAGCATACGGCCATGATAACAAAGTGTCCAGTTT
>JAUVBH010000093.1 GCA_030591285.1 Thermoplasmatota archaeon | reverse complement strand
CCTGCTCCCTTTCTTCCAAAGATGGGGAGATCTCTTTCAGGGCATCGGAGCGGACCCGCTCATCAAGTTTCCAACCGGTGACCGAACCCTTGTCCATTGAAAATCGAATGTTATATGAACTATTAAACCATGCTTTGCCCAGAGGGCTGAAAGATGGTAGAGATCACCCAGATCGAGGCCGGTCCTTTTGATTCGAATATTTTCCTGGTAAAGGATAATGGGTCGGCCGTTCTGATAGATACAGGGTCCGGATTCTACAACAAAGCTGTTGAGGAATCCATCAACAGATCTCTTGATGGGTGTAAATTAATGGGGATAGTTCTTACCCATGAACATTTCGATCACAGCGGTGGTGCAAAATATCTTATGGAGATCTTTTCATTGCCTCTCTACTGTTCCCCGGAATGCGCAAGGGCAATGAGAGAGGCTGATCCCAACTTAACGGGAAGCTTCCTTTTCGGAGCACATATGGAACCGATCATGGATATTGAGGAGATCGGTCCGGAACTAAAGATCAACGGCCTTGAATTCGATGTTCATTTGACACCCGGTCACGCTCCCGGCCTTGTATGCCTCATCGAAAGATCTGGAAAACATCTTTTCTGCGGTGATCTTGTATTTTGTGATGGAGGAGTGGGAAGATGGGACCTTCCCGGGGGTGACCTGTCGCTTCTTCGAGAATCGATCGAAAGATCCCGCAAGTGGGATGTGAGTTCCTTATATCCGGGTCACGGTAGATACGAGACCAAGGACCCAAAAGGACAGATCGAACTTGCAAACCGGATGCTTTCCTCATTCTGAATCAGCTGAAGATCAGAAAGAACACGTACAGGAACATCCCTGCTGTAAAGAATATCCAGAACAAGATCATACCAATTGTGAAGAACTGACTGATCCTCGCAGCTCTTGCAGGGTTTTCCATGAGCTTTCTCAGGAACGGGTCCTTGGGAGTTTTCCCCCAGTTATCCGAACCTGCATGTCGATGCCCCCTGGCCATGGTCATCCACATCCTTCCAACCTAATATTAATTGTCATTTGGTGACATTTCGTATATTGAAAGGGAAACATTTATGACCATCACTGGTTTACATATCCTTGTTATCACTAGAGGAAGCACTCATGGCCATCAAGGAAAAGGAAGCTGACAGGAATACCGTGGCGGAACTACGCAGCTGGTTGAAGGGAAAGAAGATCGGTTCCACCAAGGATATCAAGGTTCCTAAAAAGATGATGGACCAGGTCATAGGTCAGAAGGAAGGTGTAGAGGTTGCCAAGAAAGCTTCCGAACAGAGACGACACCTCCTGCTCATTGGAGATCCCGGAACCGGGAAATCAATGATCGCCAGTTCAATGACAGAGTATCTTCCTCCTGAGGAGCTTGAGGATATAATGGTCTATCCCAATCCGGAGGATCCCAATGAACCCCGGATCAGGACAGTTCCCGCAAGCAAAGGTAAGGAGATAGTAAAGGCCCAGAAAGCGCAGGCCCAGATCCGAAAGGAGAAGAAGAACTCCTGGAAGTTCCTTATCATCGGTGCGATCATGGTCGTAACCTTCATCTACTTCCTCTATGAGAAGGATATCATGATACTGGTGATCGGCTCAATGATCGCCATAGGCGTCTATTTCTTTTCAAGGTTCATTTCCATGTCCAAGAAGGAGGAGGACCTGATCCCCAAACTTCTTGCAGGTCATGATCGTTCAACGAAAGCACCCTTCATTGATGCAACCGGAGCTCATTCAGGATCCTTGCTTGGTGATGTTAAGCACGATCCCTTCCAGTCTGGCGGTCTTGAGACCCCTCCTCATGAGAGAGTTGAGGTTGGAGCCATTCATAAGTCGCACAAAGGGGTTCTGTTCGTTGACGAGATCAATCTCCTAAGACCAGAGTCTCAGCAAGCTCTTCTAACAGCTATGCAGGAAAAGAAATTCTCAATATATGGTCAGTCAGAGAGGTCAGCTGGCGCCATGGTGAAGACCGAACCAGTGCCTTGTGATTTCATTCTGGTCGCTGCAGGAAATCTTGATTCTGTCTATGGTAGACAGGGTGCTGACGGAGAGAGATATGGAGGCATGCATCCCGCTTTGAGGTCCAGGATCCGCGGATATGGTTACGAAGTATTCGTGAATACGACCATGAAAGACACAAAGAGCAACAGGATGAAGATAGTCCGCTTCGTCGCCCAGGAGATAAAGAAGGACGGGAAGATCCCACATTTCGATAACGGGGCCATTGCAGAGGTCATCAGAGAAGCCCAGAGACGGTCCGGGGTTAGGGGTCAACTATCCCTGAGGTTCAGGGAACTTGGAGGTCTCGTTAGAGCTGGGGGTGACATTGCCAGGGAGAAAGGGCACAAATTCGTCACCGCCAAGGATATTCATGCTGGTAAGATCCTATCAAGATCATTGGAGCAACAAGTGGTCGACCATCAGATCAAGAGACGCAAGGACTACACATCTGTCGACATAGAGGGATTCATGACCGGTATGGTAAATGGTCTTGCCGTAATGCAGGGTGATGAGAGCCTATCTGAAATGTCCGGTATCGTTGCCAGGGTCGCTGCAGAGGTGACTCCGGCATCATCAAAAGAAGAGGGGAAGATAATCGCAACCGGGAGCCTTGGAAAGATCGCCAAGGAGTCGGTTCAGAACGTATCCGCTCTGATCAAAAAGATAACTGGTAAGAATATCTCCGACTATGATCTTCATATTCAATTCGTGGACACCCACGGCGTTGAGGGAGATTCTGCATCCATTTCCATCGCAACCGCGATCATTTCTGCACTTGAGGATGTTCCGGTGGACATGTCTCTTGCAATGACAGGCTCACTCTCGGTAAGGGGAGAGGTTCTTCCCGTTGGCGGTGTTACTGCCAAGATCGAAGCAGCTGCCAAGATAGGAATAAAAAGAGTATTGATTCCCAGCTCCAACCTCAAGGACGTCATTCTTGAGGATAAGTTCGAGGGCAAGATCGAGGTCATACCTGTTGCAAACATAAAAGAGGTTCTGAACCACGCTCTAATGTCGGATGTGAAGAAGGATTCTCTTTTCACGAGACTTTCATCGATCTTCAAGGACAGTGATAGGTTCAAGATCGGAAGAAAGGGCCCACAGACAGCCTAAATTCCATCCATTTGAATAGATCGATCGATTCTCTCCTACCCAGCTCCTAATCACATAGTACCATGAACATAGAGAAAATACCCCAAAAAACAGCGTTTGAGGGTTGAGTTTAAATAAGATAAATTGTTAAAGGGTTTCCACTTCGATGGACTTTAATCTTATCATAGTGGCCTCTATGGCCAAACGCGAAATAGCTATATAAGAAAAGCCTATTGGGGCAAAAGCCAGCTAGTACCTGGTATGATTCGGACGTGAATTCGGAGGACATCAGATGTCAAACATGGCGCGAAGCAAGATGATGGGCATTATTCTCGTGCTCACTTTGGCCCTCGCGGGTCTATTCTTTATCCCCGCGGGCGCTTCGGCAGAGGGAACAGCTAATTTGAAAGTTGTCGTTAGAGACAACCTTCTGGGAACGATAGATGATGCAGCAGTATACTGTGTGAACGTCCACACAGGAGCTAGGTACGACCTGGACTGGGATATGGACGACATGAGGTACGAGGCTGATGTACAGCCTGGCACCTATCAGATATTTGCTTCAGCTGAGGGGTTCGCCCCACAGATGACGGCAAAGGTCGTATACATGCTGACTTCAGACAACGATGACAATGTTCAGCAGATCAGGCTCAACATCATTGGCTCTGACGCCATGGTGAGGGTGCATGTCTCTTACAACGGAGATGATGTCGAAGGAGCATCGGTCCACCTTTTCGGTGCGAACGGCATTCATCTCTCCAAGGGAACTACCCCAAAGGGATATGCCAACATCTCCGCACCTGATGGAGAGGACCTGCATCTACTGGTCATGGAAGACGGCAAGGTCACATACAGTGATGATATCACAACATCTGGAACAACTGATGTCCCAGTGGTCCTCACTGCAAAACCAGCGGTCCCTGCCAACTCCTACATGGTCATCGGACTTGTGATGAATGGCTCGGTCAACATCCCAAGTATCACTGTCACTGTATGGGATGCCAACTATGGTCATATGGTCCCTGTCATGAGTGGTTTTGAGGGAGCTATTTCACTTCCACTTTACTCCTCTTCATTCCATGTGGTCATGGAAGCCGAGGGATATGAGCCATTGAGGGTAAGCAATATCGATCTGGAATCAGAGACATATTACATGCCTGATGATGAGACCTTCGAGATGGCAAAGATAACCACCATGGAGAGCAAAGTTACAACAGTGAACCTTGCTGGTGATATCCAGAACCCATTCATCTCAACCGTATGGACACTTGACGGTAACTCAAGGATATATGGAACACTTAACACAATGGGATCACCAAGGATGCAGATCGCAGGAACCCCATTCACAGCAGATTGGATGACCGTCGATGGAGACGAGGTCAACGACACCAGGAGCATGATCAAGAACTTCGGACCTGCCTGGGTCATGACCGAGGATTTCCTCAAGGTCAACAACGAGTTCTTCACTGCAGATGATGAGAGCTACATGGTAGAAGTAACCGGACTTTCCGGTGACACTTTCACCTATGGGGTCAACCCAGAGATCACCATGACCTCTGCTTACACTTCAGAGCTTGACCTCAATCTGGAGAAGGACGATATCCGCGTAGAGATATTCTCTGTCCTCGATGGTGAGATGATCGATGTCATCCTCCCGGCCAATTACGAGATCCTTGGAGATTTCGGTGATAAGGCCGAGTTCATCGATGACAACACATCCAAGCTCAGGGTCTATGAACCAATAGAGTTCAATGCCAAGGTGGAAGAAGCACCTGAAGCAGCTCTCAGGTTCGTTAACTCCTACGAGTTCTACAGGGTAGAACCAAAGATGTATATTGTAGACCTCAAGGAGAACATCACACTCTCTGCATCTGGCTCAAAGGATATCGTTGGAGATATCGACAGTTACATGTGGGGAAATCTCCCGGCAGATATTCAGGTTTGGGATAAGGAGAATGAAGAGTTCGTGGCAAAGGGCGATGTCGACCTCACAGAGATGGAAGAGATCACCTTCAAGTTCATGACCCACAAGAACGGATACCACAACATCACCCTGCAGGTTGTCGACACATCAATGCAGAAGTCCAATGTTGATTGGATCGAGATCATGCCTGATGGGGAAGCCCCAATGATCACTGAGTATACACTTATGTTCAAGGAGACCGGAGATAACGTCACCATGGAAGAAGAGATGTATATGGCCGATGAGGACCTTGTGATCGTATTCAACGCTTCCGAAGCCGATGACGGAGAGGGAGAGATCGTTGATTGGGTCTGGACCTTCGGTGACGACACAGGATCTGTCAATGGAGAGGTTGTCGAGCACCCTTTCATGGACCCCGGCGAATTCAACATCACACTAAGGGTTGTTGATGCAGTGGGTAATGAGAAGGAGCTCCTGAATTCCAGCACAATAAAGATCGCTGACACCACAGATCCTTTTTCAGTCATCAAGGCCTTCACCACTGATTACAAGCAGGATGAGACCGTTGAGTTGAATGCATCCCAGTCATATGACTCGAGATCGACCGGACAGCTGAAGGAGAATATTGTCGCCTGGGCATGGTATGTTAGGGCGAATGGAGTGAATTCCACAGAACAGGAATTGATCTCAAACGAGGAGATCTTCGATTATGTCTTCGAGAAACCCGGAGACTATATCCTTAACCTATCGGTCACCGACATGGCAGGCCTTACAGGATATGTCGAGAAGATCGTTCCGATCAGCGGACCAGATCTGCAGGTTCTGGAGATAAAGTTCACAGATCCTGATATCAATGATCTGAGAGAGGATGATGAACCTACTATCTCCATAGTCTACACCAATTCTGGGACGGTGGAGATAACGTGACCTGGAAGCTAAAGGTCACCGATGGTACGCATATTGTCGCTGAGAAGGAAGTCACTGGAACCATCGCACCTGGTGAGACAAGGTATTACAACCACACTGGATACGCCCTCTATAGGGGTGAGAGGACATTCACCGTAACCTTGGATATTGAAGGTGACGTAGATGAGATGGACGAAGACCAGACCAACACCTTGACAACGGTAGTCACTGTCAAGGCCAAGAAGGCCTGGATCCAGTGGTGGATGGTTGCGATCGCAATAGCTGTCATCTTGGTGGGATATGTGGTTTACATGAAGTATACCCGCGGAGAGTGGGGATACGAGCCTGTCCAGAGATGGTGGGAAAAACGCAACTCTTGAACTGAATAACACATATTCAGGAACTATGGGAGAGAGCATCGCTCTCTCCCTTTTTTTATGTACTTTTTGATAATATTTTGAATTGATAAATTGAGCTAAGGCTATATACAAGCTGAAATGAAATTCATTTGGCGGACTTGTGAAAAAGAAATTGTTGAGAAATTATTGACTTTGATGTAATCTGTGTGACTCGTAATTT
>JAUVBH010000187.1 GCA_030591285.1 Thermoplasmatota archaeon | reverse complement strand
CCCATGGATCTGTCTGACTTAGCATGTTCATCTTTATTTGTCCAACCATCACAATCAGCATCTTGGTCTGAATCATCAAAGGTTAATTCCAAATAATTATCATATTCCCATTGGTTTGGCATTGTATCATCATCGAAATCACTATCATCAAAATTATCTAAAGGAAAAAGAGCTGAATAATTGTCATATATAAGACCCCCATAAGTTGCAATCCATTGTTTCATCTGAATAGAGAAGTTCAATTGATCTGTTGGGTCAGTTTGAGAATCATATTCATTCTTATTATCAATTCCATCTTCATCATGATCCTGATGTTTATCAATGGGATCCCTGGGATCTAATCCGTATGTGATCTCCCATTCATCACTCATTCCATCCCCATCATCATCTGGATCCTCGTTGTCTAGAACGGTATCAATAATCTTCTTTTCCTCTTCAATACATCCCGAGATAATACTGATGACCAACAACAAAACTATCAAAAATGGAACCTTACTCCTCATCATAATCCCGAATATTGATAGGATCGAGATCGTATTATTATTTTGTTGTACGAGGTTTCTAGATCGTGGAAAACATCATCCAAGGATCCTTCCAACTCCCCACTGTGCCAACATCGCAGATATCGCAGCGGTCCACAGGAGCAACGGAGTATGAAGCATTAGGGTGTAGATATGGCCCCCTTTGAACCTCCTGGCTGTATCAGCAGAAAATAAGACGTGAAGGATAACAACTGTAACGATCGCCGCAAGAAGTACGAACTCAAGGCCTGCAACATCCTTTAAAAGGACAAGGGATTGGAAGCTTTCGATCTCCGCTGAAGTCGCTTCCAGACCTCCTAGCTTGTTCAACATCTCCAGCACAACAGCATAGATCATGAACATCCCAGCTGAGATGAAAATGGTCAATCCATACAAGATGGCAGCGAAGTTATCAGCCATCAGGTACCTTCTCTTTCTAAGAGAGCTGAGAGTTGTGAAATGTCCGGAGATCAGTGAAGAGACCTCCTTGGGACTCCCTCCAGCGGAGATCCCCTCCTGATAGGTGTTGAGGAACTGGGAGATCAGTTCTGAACGTGACTCCTTGACAAACAACCCCCACGCTTTCTGGCTGTCTATCCTGAGTTTCAATCTATCATAGAGGTGTCTGACCTGATCCGTTAAAGCCCCGAAATCGTGCCATCTTATCCTCTTCAATCCGGCAACCGGGGCCCCGCCTTTGCTCTCGGATGTAGCTCCCACTGTTCGGATGAAAGCCCCAAAGGCTTCATCCCTTCTGGAGATCGTCCTCTCCTCCCTCATCACAATTATCCCGGGGATCAGAAGAGGGGTTGAGACAACAGCGAGATATAACAGGATGGTTGACCAGGTGACGCCAAATGCAAGCATCACCACGGAAAGTATGGCAGATCCTGCGACCCCCACCGCTATCCAGAACCTCATCTGGTTATGATATTTGGATTCCCTTGAATGTGGTTCGGGATCGAACCATATTGTCTCCCGGGGAAGAACACCGTTGACAACGACCCATAGGATCATTTCAATGACTATGAATATGAAAACGATCAAGAATGCCATGAGATAGTGGTTTATCCCAACCAGCATGGAAAGGACCACCAACATGACGTTGAGGAACATTGTCACGGACACCATGGAGATATATATCTCCCTCACGACCTCGATACGATCGAGTGTTGTACTGTATCTGGATTTGAACTCTTCTATCACAGCTTCCTGCTCGTTCTGAAAGAATACCTTTGGATCCTCATCGGATTCAATGGCATATGCCATCCTCTCCAGAAAATCTCCTAACCTTTTTGAAGGAGTTTGTTTTGAAACTATCCTTAGTGACCGGGGTAAAGAGATATTCCAGGTCTTTGACAGCTCCTGGACCTTGATCAATTCCTTCAAGATCGCCTTGGAGGTCTCCTCCTTGGATGCTATCTCGAATATCGAATTTCTTGTTGACGATGAGAGGGAGAGAACAGCGATCCTGACCACGAACAGATGGAGCTCATCATCGATCTCACCCCTCTTTTGCTCCCAGAGCATGTAAGGCCAGATAGCTGCTGTCAGTGATGCGAACAAGATCGTAAGAAGCAAAACCATGAATGCCCAGGTCGAAAGAAAGATCCCGGGCAGGAGAAGGATCAGTATAGCGGAGAGAATGACGGCACCGGCTCCGACAGGGAGTACCCTGGTGAGTATCCAGACCTTCGGGTCCATTTTCAAATCCCGATAAGCTAGAACCAGGCTCATTGCATATCATCCCCTGAGCTCCTTGGGGATCCCCTCCATGCCCCGCTCTGAATAAGCTCTGAACACTTCGTTCACTTCTTCATATCCGACCACACCATTGTCGACCATGTTCCGGATCACCCTCTCTCTTCGATCAAGCTCGGTATAGATATCCTTGCTGAACTCGAGACCCATCTTGGGAGCTATCTTGTGTTCCAGAATATATGAGTTGTACATTCCAGTGAAGTAGTGCTGATCCCTGATAGGGTCCCATTCGAAGATGGTCCTGGTCAATATCCCACCCTTTTCCTTGGAATATTTTATTATCTCTTCAATGGCCGAACATCTTCTGAGGATCCTGCCTTCCTTGTAGATGATCTCCTGGAAAAGGGCCAGGTTCATATTGTCAATGAACCGGATAGGGACATTGATCGGGTCTCCTGTGAACCTCTGGATCATCTTTGCTACGGAGGAAGCATGGAATGTAGAAATTACTGCATGACCCGTCTGCATTGCCTGGAATGCGGCAGATCCTTCCTTACCTCTGACCTCACCAACGATGATATAGTCAGGTCTGGATCTCAAAGCTGTCTTAACCAGATCGAACAGTTCGACCTTGGCCTCATCAAAGACGGTTTCCCTTGTTATCAGTCTCTGCCAGACCTCATGGGGAACAACCACCTCAGGCGTGTCCTCCGCTGAATAGATCTTCTTCTTGAAATTGATGAATGAGAGCATGGCATTGAGAGTGGTCGTCTTTCCGGATGCTGTCTCCCCGGAGACGAATAGTGACATGCCGTATTCAAGACATAACCAGAGGTAACCGGACATCTTCGCCGAGAAAGTTCCCCATTTTACCAGCTGGGGCATGGTAGGAGGCTTCTCGAAGAACTTCCTGATGGTGAAGCTTGCCCCGCCCTTGGAGACATCTTCGGAATAGATGATATTCATCCTGGATCCGTCTGGAAGGGCACCGTCTACGATCGGTCTTGAGTCAGTTACCGGCCTTCCCATCCTTTCTGCGGTCCCGCGAACATACAGGTCCAGCTCCCTTTCGGAACGGAACTTCAGATTGGTCCTTACCATTCCGAAGACCTTGTGGACCACTGAGATATTCCGAAGACCCACTGCATGTATATCCTCAAGATAGGGGTCCTTTAGAAGTGGTTCTATCAAACCGCCTCTAACAAGATCTCTCTTGAGAGCATACAACATTCTCCTTTCCTGCTCCTTTGAAATGGATACTTTTCTACCCCTGAGCTTGTCGATGAAGGATGGCCTCATTTCAACAGGGTAGGTAACTTTCTTGAACAGTTTTTCGATCCGATCCTCCAGATCGACCGTGACATCCATTGTTGAATTCATTGGAGCAAGTTCAAGGATCTGGTCCCTCACAATGATAAGCTTCTCCTCTTCATCGTCTGTTAGACGCGGTTGAACGACCTGATACTGTCTTCCTACCTCGTCATCGAAAACGTGTATGAATATCGGATCCCCCACAGGATAGATCATATTGACCCTTTTCAGGCTGGCCATATCTTCTGTGAGCCCGCCGTGGAATGAAGGCTTCACACCCCCCGAACCCATGAAGGATTCGATGTATTCCCTCATATGGGGATTTTTTTCCATTGCCTGTTCAAGGTCCATCTGTACACCTGCTAAGCTACCGTAGTGATATCAACAATGAAACCTGCCCTCGGTTCGATCCTGAACCCGACAGCATTGCTGACGGGGCCCCTGGCATGGGAATACCTGGTAACATACATGATATGTTCCATGTTCCCTTCAACGAGTTCAGTTCTCAACTCAAGAAGGATATCTGCAACTGACCTGAATGGTCCCATGATCTTATCCGAGATCTCCATAGGATCGATGGTAAGGATTATGGTCCTGTTCTTTCCAACGATCTTCTTAAAGAAAGAAATGGTCTCCAGAGCCCGGGATTCATCCATATCGTTCATTACCAGAGCGGAGAAGGTGTCAATTATAATGGTCTCCGCCTCGTAAAGACCCGGGGTCGATATCAATCTTGTAAGGAAATCAACTCTCTCCTTGGCCTTTCCAATAAGTGGAAAAACTGGAACGAACTTCAATTTTCCATCCAGGAGGTTCTTCTTTACTGGAT
>JAUVBH010000294.1 GCA_030591285.1 Thermoplasmatota archaeon | reverse complement strand
GATAAGGATATTCTGATCTGGAATATCACTGCTTCCGATGTTAAGAACATTTCCCTTACAATTGAAAACGATACACTTCACATCGAACCGGCCCGGAACTGGTTCGGTGGTTTTACCTTATTCCTCAATGTGTCGGACCCGGAGGAGTATTCTACCTATGAGATACCGGTAACGATCACACCGATCAACGATGCTCCGATCCTTTCAGATCCGGAAACGATCAGCATTCTGGAGGACCAGATTTATTATTACGACCTCTCACTTATATCACCGTTTGATCCCGACAATGATCCACTATATTGGTATCTCGAGAACAGGACATCACTGATAGGATCCGTTGCAATACTTGATAACCATACTCTCCGCATCACTCCACAAACAGACGGTTCAGGTTCAGGTGAGTTCTATCTCAGGGTCCAGGATGGCCGGGGCGGGGTTGCATTTTCAAAATTCCAGGTTATAGTTGATCAGGTGAACGACCCACCTACCTTCCTTGCACCAGTGGACTGGACATTGGAAGTGGAACTTGGAAGCAACCGGATAGTTGACCTCAGGTTTACCCCATACTTCGTTGAAGATGTAGATGATCCCATGGGTGAACTGATCGCAATGACAGATTACGGTCTTGCCGATGTCAATGGTCTTGAGCTGAACTTCTCCATACCTCCTGACAGTGCTTCGGACAATATCTCAGTAATTATCTGGGTAAGGGACCCGAAGGGATCGGATTCATCCGTTCATGAACTAACATTGGTCATCGTAGAGGATATCAACCATAGGATCGGATGGGTTGAGGTTGACAAACTGACCTTTTCCAATCCCGATGGAGACATTTTGGTAACGGCTCAGGGAACACCAGGTCAGGTGATCTGGGTTATAATTACAGATATAAATGGTCTCAAGGGATCATTCCTAATGGAGGAATCGCAATCCGAACCGGGTCTCTATGCATTAACACTCAAGGATCTGGAATGGGAAGATAATGAGGAGCTTTTCCTTCATCTTTCGAATTCAAAGAGCGGTCCAAATGATTCCGGTGATCTACCACTTGCTTTCACCTATCAGAAGGGAGAGGATAATCCCCCAAATGATCCAGAACTCCTCCAGATCCTCATGATCGGTATTGCCTCGATCATCCTTCTATTGATACTTGTTCTGATAGTTGTCATGGTCAGAAGACATAAGAGAGATCTTTCTGACTTTGATTACGAGTCCATGCTGGAAGAGTGAAACAGGTCGATCTCTCCAAATTAGGTAGAGGTCAAACTCACTTGATGTAGTTGTAGGAATAACTACCTGTGACATCCATACCAGAATCATCGAAGTTGTAACGGACCCAATCTCGACCCTTTACATCCCGCAGACCCTTCACCATCATGAAATGGCCTCCTTTTTCCTCCTTCATGAGGATGGAGCCATCCATTGCATTTTCGATGGCGTTAACCTCTTCCTGCTGGTGGATCCCTCCAGCGAGGTCGAATATAGCGATCCCATTGTAGGCTTTTATCTTTGCATTGAGATTGTTGATGAAGGAGATCGTTTTATTGATCCCATGGGTCCTTAGAACGGATGAAAGTGAATCAAATATCACCCGATGATAATAGAAATTCTCCCGATACCCGCTCTGAAACTTGTCTATTGCATTTGAAAGTCCATTCAGATCATTAACACCTTTCAAATAGATCGCAAATGGATTCTTACCCATCAGACCAACGGTCTTTGCGTGGCAGTCGATATAGGAGACCAATCCCGCTCTTTCTCTTTCTTCGAGCTTGTAGTCCATTTCAACGATCCTTTTTCTGAATTTTGAGGTTGTGGACTGGGTTAAAATGATCAATGATGGGGCCCCGAACTTGATGCCTTCGGCAATGAACTGGGAGAGGAAGATATCCTTCCCGATAAAGGCTGGACCCTCTACCAAACTGCAGGATTTGAATGGGAAACCACCACCCAGAAGTTCGTCGATCCTTCTACCCCCGGACCGGGCCTTCTTGGGTTTCCCTCCGCTGGGTTTCTTTACCATGACCTTCTTTTGACCAGTTACAGCCCTTCTGAGAGGGGGTGCTCCTCCTCCAGCTGCTGGACCATATCTTGTTGAACCCATGTGACCTGGCTCCATTTATTTCACCTTCCCATTTGACCCAAATGATCACGGATCAGGCGACCCGAATGACCAAGGATTGGTAACTATTTAATCATACCGAAATGGCATCCTAAAGCGTGAGGGGCCAGCAGAGCTGACCCTATGATTCACTCAATGCCCAGTGCTTTATTGGTCTTCTGAATTGAAGCAAGATTATCCATTTCAAGTTTGAACATTGCTCTTATGCAATCCACATTTTCCGGGACAACATCGGATTCCTGATGGATCGCCTGGTAGTAGTATAGGGTACTCCCAACCACATGTACACCGTCCTTCCAAACTGCAATTTCGTTTAGATCTGAACGGCCCCTCATGAGATCCTTGGCCATCTCCATGATCTGAGCGGTGGAAGTGACTCCCTCTCCACCATTGACGAAGGTAACCCTGGGTGTTTTCTCCCAGAGGGAAATGACCTCCTCGGCTGTGGCACCTCTTCCAAGCTCCACGACAATACAGTGCAAATGCATCAAGGTTGTTGGAACAGCTACGGCCATTGTATCGATATCGACCCCATCTATGACGGTCTTGAGATCGGGTCCATGGTGGGAGG
>JAUVBH010000177.1 GCA_030591285.1 Thermoplasmatota archaeon | reverse complement strand
CTTTGTCAACAACGACTACCTTCATCATGAACTGAAGAAGAAGTTGATGAACACTTTCGATACAGGTTATACAGATGAATCAGGGCTCAACGAGTTGATAGATAATGCCAAGTCTGCTCTCGCCCACCTCGAGATCTCCCACGAGAAAGAGATGATGGATAAACTGTTCTCAGAGATAAGGAAGGAAGATGGGGGGCTTTCTGCCTATGGGAAAAAGGAGGTCATCACAGCTCTGGAGACCGGTGCTGTGGAAATTCTCCTGGTTTCTGAGGATATGAAAATGATCCACAGGGTTTTCGAATGCCCTTCCTGCAAAGAAACGTTCAGTATCCATCAGGGACGTACCGATGAACCGATCTACAAATGTCCGAATGACCAATCCACCTGCAATCTGGTGAAGGACGAGGATATCGTAGAGGAGTTGGCCAATGTATGTGAATCCTTTTCAACGACATTGGAATTGATCTCGACGGATTCATCAGAAGGTATGATGCTGCTACAAGCCTTTGGAGGCATAGCTGCAGTCCTAAGATACAAAATATGATCCGGTTCCGGATCTCACTGTTTTTCCAGGATCTCTTTCACGGACCTTAGACTCATCTTGGTCCTGGTCTTCTTCCTATCCTTGACCAGGTCCATGATCTTGTCGTCGAATTCGGATGTTTCCTGCTTTTTCTCAACAATGGAAGGAGCTGATTTATCCTCTTCTCGGTCAAGCCAATCTACCATGGCCTGCCTTATGACCTGTGATGGATTGTAACCACGATCCCTGCAATAAGTGTAGAAACGGTTCGCATCATCTGCGAACTCTTGGGTCACAACAATATGGATGGGGTCACCCGGTCTGTAGCTCTTGTGACCGTTCCTTTTAGGCATTTTTGGACCTCTTACCTTGAAATGTAAAGTGGTCCTATTTGATATTTCCTCTATTCTTCTCTAACATAAAGATTCAGCTGGTGCTCTGTTTCATCTCTTTTTTCCTTGAGATCCTGCAGGAAAATGGCCATATGCTCCGCTGCTTCCTTCTTGCATCCGCCACACAATCTCTCTCCGTTCCTGCACTCATCCTCTATTCGCTGGATCTCGTCATCATCATCAACAGTATGGAAAAGCATCGTCTCATAAACGGAGCAAACCTCGGGCCTTCCACCCTTTTCTCTTTGCTCCTCTGCGGATTCCCTTCCCCCTGTTATTGCCTTCATGATCTTCTTTTGCGCATCCTTTGGCTCATCATCCAGGAAGATCGCTGTTTCCGGTTTGGAGGAGCTCATCTTTTCCCCGGTAAGGCCCATGATGAACCGATGGTAGGTTGAAGCAGGTGGGAGGAAACCAAAATGTCCCTCATTTTTTTCCACTTGTGCTACTGCCTCGTCAATGGAGGTTAGGTCCGATCTTGCTGCCCCTTGAATGTATAATGCCTTGTAGCGGGGTATCATTTTGAAATCGAGGAAACCCTCTTTTTCCAGGGCGCTTTTTGCCTTGTTCAATAGCTTATCTACATTTTCATCGACCTTAACGAAAACTCCGATCTTTCCATCGGCAGTCTCTGTCGCATTGAACAATCGGTATGAAGCTGCCAGGTCCCTGCACAACCTCATATGAGGATCTTGATCGACACCAACCGGGACGACCACGGGGATAGGTCCCTGTTTCAATTGTGGATGAAGGATATCTCCAGCCTGGAGTAGGGGAGCGTTCATATGTCCCATATTCGTCTGTTCGTTGAAACCGTATATCGCCTTCATCGTCGAAAGGTTGACCTTCTTTCCCAGAAGAAGGGCCAGGTCCTTCACCTCTTTCCTTTTGGATTGAAAATAGATCTCCAACCCTTCTTTTCCGATCCCCAGGGCCAGGTAGTTACGGATGTATGAGTTGATCGCGAGGTCCCTTGCTTTATCAAGAGGCATGTTCCTTGTCGCATAGGACTCAAGGTCAGCAACGCCAACATATACATTTGCACCGAAGGTTTGCAGATATTTGATCTGGTCTATCACCATCTTGTGTCCTAAGTGCATTCTGCCCGATGGCATCAATCCAGACATGATCGCAAAGGGTTCCCCTCGTTTGATCCTTCGGGAAACTGAATCAAATCCCCTGTGTCCAAAAACGATCCTCTTCTTGAACAATCTGGGTTGTTCATTCTGGTCAGGAAGAATGGATGGATCGAAGGATTCTATCCCAAACTCCTCCATGATCCGGTCGTAATCCTTGACCTGTGAGGTCGCCCATGGGTCTAACATCTTGATATCTCCATTTTGCTCCTGCAGAGACTACAACTGGAATAAGGAGGTTTGATATTTGATTTTTCTATGGACGGACCTTTTTCAACTGTAACAAACTGTTAAATATCCCGGACTTTAATGCCTGAAGACCGATTGGAACAGGGGGCCAAATGATGGAAGACAACACCGTATTCATAGGCAGGAAGCCTACAATGAACTATGTTCTGGCCGTCATCACCCAATTCAATACTGGGATCGAGATGGTCATCATCAAGGCCAGGGGTAGGGCGATCTCAAAAGCTGTGGATGTTGTTGAGATAGTGAGAAACAAGTTCTTGAAAACATCAACTGTCGAGGATATCAAGATCGGAACAGAGAAAGTTGAAGATGAGGATAGAGAAGAAGGGATCAACGTTTCATGGATCGAGATAAGCCTCCTTAAAGGCAAATGATAGTCCTTTAACGATTTCAACACTATCTGGACCAATTGATGAGGGTCCATATCTATTCAATTAACTATTAATAGTGGTTCTAGGATACCGCGTTCCTGCATCGCCAATCTAAGTTATATCCAGGTGAATTGAGATGAAGATGCCCAGGACCATAAAAAGGTACTGCCCAAAGTGTAAGACACACACCGCACAAGATGTGGATAAGGTCAAAAAGAGAAGACCCAGTGAGCTTAGATGGGGGCAGAGACGTTTCAGGAAGGTCACCGCTGGTTATGGCGGTTTTCCCAGACCAAAGCCAGATAATGAGAAACCCACAAAAAGGGTGAACCTGAAATACAAGTGCAAGACCTGCGGAAAGTCATGGCAGAGCCCTTCGATCAGAGCGAAGAGGTTCGAGCTCACCGAGTGAGGGGGTATAGGAATGGAAGGACCCAAGAGCAAGTTCCTTAAAGTGAAATGCGCAGATTGCGGCAATATCCAGACGATCTTCGATCGGACCAATCTAAAGATCAGCTGCTCCGTTTGTGGAGCAACTATGGCCCTTCCCATGGGCGGAAAATCCGACATAAAGGGAGAGATCGTTGGCAGGGTAGATACCGACCTCGAGTGAGGAGGAACAGTTAATGGTACAGTTCAACGACATGCCGGAAGAGGGCGAACTTGTTGTCGCCACAGTTAATCAGGTTAAAAATTTCGGCGTCGTCGTTGAGTTGGATGAATACCCTGGAAAGGAAGGTTTCATCCATATTGCAGAGGTTGCATCCGGATGGGTCAAATATATCCGCGATCACGTTAGGGAAGGCCAGAAGGTGGTCTGCAAGGTACTCGGGATCGATGAGAGAAGGAAGAATCGGACCGTGGACCTATCCCTGAAAGCTGTTAACGAGCATCAGAAAAGAGAGAAGATCCAGCAGTGGAAGAGCGAACAGAAGGCCCAGAAACTGCTTGAACTCCTCTGTGAGAATGTAGGATTGACACTCCCAGAAGGAATGGAACAGTTCGGAAATGAGCTTCTCCAGGAGTATGGCACCCTTTACCGGGCATTCGAGATGTCCGCAATGAAGGAGATCGCCCTTGAAGAAGCAGGTTTCGAGGGAGTATGGGTCGAATCTTTCATCAAAATGGCCCAGGAGAACATTACTCCTCCATATGTCGAGATCCATGGTATCCTTGAATTGACCTCACCAAATCCTAATGGCCTCCAGGAGATCATCGTATCCCTCGAGAAGGCAGAGAAGATGGTTGTAGGGGTCGAGGATGTCAAAATGGAGATACTCTATATAGGCTCTCCACGATACAGGCTCATTCTTGTGGCACCCAACTATAAGGTTGCAGAAGAGGTTCTGAAGTCCGCCGCACAGGCCGCTGTAGATCATATCGAAAGCGGTGGTGGAGCGGGCAAGTTCATTCGCCATAAGGATGGAAAATAAAGGACGGTATTTGCTTTGAGGAGCAGGATACTCAAATGTACAGATTGTGGCAGCTATACTCTAAAGGCGAACTGCCCAAAGTGTGGTATTCCCACTGTCAATACTTACCCACCCAGATTCTCTCCTGAAGATAAGTACGGAAAATACAGGAGAATGTATTATCAGGAGAACGCTGATAGTAATGATCCAGACAAAGAGGAATGACCATGGAGAACGTTAAGATCAAGTACCTCGATAAACCCCAGCTCAAGGATGCCGTCCTGATCGAAGGGCTACCAGGTGTGGGGAATGTTGGAAAACTCGCCGCAGAGCATCTTGTCGAGGAGCTGGATTTCATAAAGTTCGCCGAGATCTATTCCAGGTTCCTG
>JAUVBH010000318.1 GCA_030591285.1 Thermoplasmatota archaeon | reverse complement strand
TTAGTTACCAGGTGAAAAGGGTTATATAATCCAGCCTGTAATTATCACCCCCTCTTTGTCGGGGGAGGATCTTCCTGGGGTTTTGATATCCATGAGATACGGGGATAAGGACGGATTCAACGAGATATATGATGGGAACGGGGAACTGGTGCTCCACCACAACGAGAAAACTCTTGTTGTCGAGGAGAATGTGGTACCCACCTTCAAGTCCACATGGAGATACTATGGTGGAGACTATCTTCTTGAACCATCCAAAGGAACGATCTATCTTACCACCGAGAGGTTGGTGTTCATCAATATCCCTGAAAGGATGTTCGCAATAGGCGGAGATGAATCGCGGGCCGTTGGTTCTGCAATGGAGAAGAATTTTGAACTTGGGGACATGTCACCAGGAGCTGCAACCAGAGAGTTCTTCGAGATCCCCAACATAGAGATCATGGCATCCGAGAGAAAGGAGGGTGCTGTATCCGTTGGTGAAATGGTCAATGTTTACATACTTTCATCCGGGAACCAATTCCACCTTTCCATGGTGCTGACCTCTGATTCGGACCTTCTTAAAAGGTTGATGAACAAACGTGTTCAGAACCTTGACGAGCTTGTTAACAATCTCAAGGATTATTTCCAGAAGACAGAATGGATGTTCACGGATGCAGAGAAGAAGATATATGGAGGATCTACCCAGGACAATATCCCTTCTTTGCCCTCAACACCTTCAAGATCCGATCAGATCCCTCAGATCCCCAAAGCTCCGAGGCAGAAGGCACCTGAACCCAGTTCCACCTATAATCCAACCATCCCCAGATCAAGGGTCTCAGATGGTGTAGGGAATGGGTCTGTGAAATATTTTCAGAACCTATACCGGAAGGGTCTGATCAAGGAGGAGATCTACAGACGGTTGATGGGTCAATATGGGATCGATCCAGACTCAGCAATAAGTGATGATCCCGGTCCTCCCATACAACCAAAGGTGTCCCCTGGATCTCTGGTCAAGGAAGAGCCTCCTGAACCTGTAGCGGAAGAGGTTGTGGAACCTGCATCCATGGAACCTGAAGCTCCACCAGTGGAAGATGATGAGGAGCTTCTGAGCATGCTTAACGATACTCTCTCTGACTTCAGTGATGACCCCGAAGAGGCAGAACCGGTGACCGATCCCGAGCAGCCAGCCGAGTGATCATCAGTTCTTGAATTCATTGTAGAACGCTGAGAAAGCAGCATGTCCCATGTACACATCCATCTTGGAAAGTACTTCGAATGGTGAGTGCATCGATAGGAGAGGGATCCCGATATCAATAACATCCATGTTCCGGCTTGCTACGAACTTGGCAACGGTCCCGCCACCTCCTGCATCGACCCTTCCGGTCTCCTGCATCTGCCAGATCACCTTATGTTCATTGAATATCCTTCTTATGGATGAGACGACCTCAGCCGATGCATCGTTCGCTCCGACCTTTCCTCCTTTCCCGGTGTACTTGGTGATAGTTACACCTGCACCCAATCTCGCAGAGTTCATTGGGTCCTGGACCGCTTTGTGGAGCGGGTTCATACCTGATTTCACATCTGCTGAAAGTGCAAAGGATGATGACATTGAGCTCATCAATTCTCTTCTGGTACCTCTTTTACCTGCCCATTCCAGCAGATCATAGATGACAAGTTCCAGGTATTGTGAGTTTGCACCGGTATTCCCATCGGACCCTATCGCCTCCTTCTCAAAGTTCACGGCAAGAGCCCATCTTTCAGGCTTCTTCTTCGAAAGTTTCATATCGATGATCGCTTGGGTCGCACAGAAACTGGACACTTTGTTATCATGGC
>JAUVBH010000072.1 GCA_030591285.1 Thermoplasmatota archaeon | reverse complement strand
GAGATGATGAGCCAGGGCCTGAGAGTTGATAAAAGACAGGATGATCATCTATCCCAATTCTGGAACGATCCCAACAACAACTATCTCATCTGGTTGGATCTGGATGGAACAAAGATCGGTTTCAGTTCGATAATGATAACGGATCCCAACAGTGGGACCCTTGAGGATCTGAGCATATTTCGGAAGTTTCGGAATATGTCCCTCACAAAGGAAGTTGTTGATGAATTGAAGAAATTCGCCAGGTATAGAGGGCTGAGGTCCCTGGTGATCAAAACTCCTCCATACATGGATGAAAAAAAGTTGATGATGATGGAATCAGGTTTCTACGAAACTCCTAACGGGTTGAGGATAGACCTGCCAATGATCAAGACTCAATAATTGGTTCCGGTCTTTGTACCCAATAATTGAATTCTTGCCAGCAAGGCTTCCAGCTGGATCCTTTCATCGGCCCCTTCAACAAGTCTGAAATCGGCTTCACCAATGGAATCCAGAACCTGTACTCTTAATTCATCTTCCATTGGAATATTGAAAAGCTCCCTGTGAAGCTGGGAGAGTATATCTTCCCCTGCAAGTCCTCCTTCGGTTAGAAGCTCTTCAAGCTTCTTCCTTGCCTGGGGGAATTTTCCCTTCAGGGAAAGTTCGATAAGTTCTCCTATGTCTTCTGGTCGAGCCATGGCCGAGCTCTCGTAGAGATTGTCTGAATCTATTGTCTTTGAAAAGGATGCAGCCACCTGAAGAATGTTCACAGCCTTTCTGAGGTCTCCCTGTGACACATACAACAAGGTCTGGAATCCGGACTCAGTTACCTCTACCCCTTCACCTTCTTCAATTCTGACAATATATTCTCTGATATCCTCTTCCTTCAAGGGTGAGAACCTCATCACAGAGCATCTGGATTGGATCGGTGGGATGATCCTGGAGGAGTAGTTGCATGACAAAATGAATCTGCATGTGTTGGAGTATTTTTCCATGGTCCTTCTCAGGGCAGCTTGCGCATCGGATGTCAATGAATCCGCTTCATCGAGGAATATGACCTTGAACTGGGCCCCGGCAAGAGGAGCAGCCCTTGCGAAGTTCTTGATCTTGGTCCTTACCACCTGTATGCCCCTTTCATCAGAAGCGTTCAATTCCTGGAAATTTGTCCTCCAGTCCTCTCCACCGAACAGTTCCCTTGCAAGAGCCAAAGCACAGGTGGTCTTTCCTGTCCCGGCTGTTCCGGTGAAAAGAAAATGTGGGATGTTTCCGGATTCCACAATGGAGCGGAGCCTCTGAACTATCTCGGTCTGTCCAACCACCTCGTCCAGCATGACCGGTCTATACTTCTCTGTCCAGATCGCCTGCATCTTTCAGGCCCCCTTTTCCACTTTCTTCCTTCTGCGGTTATATTTTTCATCTGTCAATGGATCGTTAGCAATAAATTCCTTGATGATAGCCCATGCAACCTCATCCCCAATGACCCGGGAGCCAAGACACAGGACATAGGCATTATTGTGGAACCTTGCCATCCTGGCCATATACTCGTTGGTGCAAAGTGCAGCAACGACCCCTTCAACCCTGGAGGCAGCGTTGGACATTCCGATACCAGTTCCACAGATCAGGATGCCCCGATCGACCAAGGAATCCTTGACATCATTAGCGACCAGGAAGGCAATATCAGGATAATCCACAGCAGCTGGATCGTATGCTCCTCTATCGACGATCTCGTGCCCTTCCTTCTCCATTTTTCCCCTCAGGAGCTCCTTCAATTGGAAGCCTCCATGGTCCGCGCCGACACTGATCTTCATAGGGTTAGCCCTCCCGGTAAGGGGATAGGACCTTGGGTTATTTTAATTACACTGGGGAGGGGTATGCAAATCAAAGAGAGATACGTTCAAAGATCAGATCAAGGTGTCGCAATGACGTTCCAGATCTCTTCCTCTTCGCCCCTGGATCCTTCAGTAAGTTCAAGCAATGCTTTGAGTTTTCCATTCTCGAAGGTAAGGTATGCGGACTTCAATGTGGATCTGTAAAGACTAACTCTCTTTCCTCTGGGTGTCAAGATCTTCTCTGTGATCAAAAGTAGTCCAATGTTCTCCAGCTCGCGTATCCTTCGATAGCATGCTGCTATTGGTATGTTGAACTTGACACTGAGATAATTTGCAGATCTTGGTATCCTGTAAGTTGCAGTGAGAATTTTCACCGTATGCTCATCACTTAGGAGCTTGGTTACTGCCAACGGGTTCATCAGGCGACACCATCAATCCACCGGATACCTAAGTATCCTGTATGCGAATTAGTCTATCACCTCTTTATAGGTTTTGTGTTTCTATTTTTCCTATTTGTAACTGTGGCAATTTATGATATTATCCAAAAAACTAATGTAAGCCAGACGGGTTGTTCTGTTGAATAAGATGTATGAAGAGCCCCGGAATGGGCCATTGGGAAGAAGTAGGAGCGAAGGTCTCGCTCGACTTGGAGCCATATTCGTCTGGTCCAGCGTAGCTGTTATGCTGATCTCAATGATGATCTTCTACACCTTTGCCATTGCAGAATCCTCTACTGGTATCACTGAAGACGATTTCGAGGACCATGCACCTGGAGAGTGGAGAACTACTGTATCCGTATCGAGCTTTGGTACTATCACCGGTACTATAACTGCTGAAGATGATAATTTCAAGGTCAAGGTCATCGTTTATGATGATAGTGGGAATGATGTTGAGACATATAACGAAAGGACACCATTGACCTTCTCTGCTCAGATCTTCGAAGCAGGTGAATATGAAATTGCAGTAGTGATAGAGGTTGAGGGAAAAACCATTGATGACCTGGACATCCAGATCTCCGGCACCTCTGTTGATTCCGTCTTACTTTGCTGTGGGGGTTCATTCTTTGTCATAATCGATATTGGTTTGTTCTTGACAGGTTTCATTATTCTTCTGGTGGCGATCTTCAGGAGAAAGGAAGAATTACACCCACCCCGACCTATCATGAGATACAGACCTCCTCAGCCTCCATACTATGGAGGACCACAGGGGTATCAAATGTATCAAAGAGCTCCTCCGATGTATCAGCAATTCAGCGGCCCTCAGAATGAGGGATATCTTGGATATGAAGGGCCCCCGCAGCAGGTGCAAAGAGCTTATTATACCGATGGATCGGGGGTGGATCGATGGTAAACCTTCTTGTAAGTATCCTGTATGGTATACTTGCTGTTCTCCTTCCAGTGATCGCACTGGCTGGGTGGACCTACCTTTTCATCAAATTGTTCCCCTATGCAAGAAAGGAGTTCCAGAAGGTAGTATTTTTAAAGGGGGCGGACAGGTCCCTGAGATATATCATGCTTGGAATGATGCCTATCTATTTCTTGACCGTATCAGTTATCTCCGCTGGAATATCAGTTGTGGGTGAATTGATCTTCATGGTCATGGTCATCCTGTTCGATCCAAGTTTCTCAGCGCCGTCACAGGTCCTTTCTGTAATGTCAGCCGGTCCCATAGAGGAGTCTGCAAAATTGGGAATGGCAATAATGATCTATCTGACCTTCTACTGGATCTGGAAAAAGGTCCCACTGGAAAAGCATAATGAGGTGAATAGGGACACTGTAAAGGATGGTTTGATCTTCGGACTATTTGCCGGAGCATCCTTTGGCTTCCTGGAATCTGTTCTTTACATGTTGACCAATTTCACGACCCTTGCAAGTGTTGGTGCAAGTTTCGAAACACTGGATCCGATCATGTGGAGGTTTGTCCTGGGGGTAATGATCCATGCTCTCTACACCGGTATCGCTTCCGCGGGTCTTGGTAGGAAGACCATGGGATCCAAGGTCCTGGTCACCTGTTTCTCATTGTCCATTGCGGTTGTTCTCCATTCCCTGAACAACGGTATCCAGGGTGTGTTCATACTGATACTGGAAATGGACTCTCTATCTGGGTGGTTGATAACCGATGTACTCCAAGGAGGTTTGGTTGTGGTCGGGATGGTGGTGTTCATTCTGTTCTGGAAAAACAGCAGGAAGTATGATTGAGGATACCAAACAGATTTATCGTAGGATAATTGTTATTGCTTCATGACCACCAGGATATTGGTCCTTCCTTTGATCGTAATAATGATATGTTCATCATTTTCATTCTTCTCATTTCATTCTGCAGATGGGGGTCCTGTAGATGTTCTTGCTGACGCAGAACCGCCTGTTATTTCTAATGTGTCCTTAAGCGGTTCTCCTACAACAGGTGACCCGGTAACGATCTCTGTTGATGTTTCAGATAATATGAATGTAAGCTCTGTTTGGTTGGTTCATAATTGGTCTGCCTCCCAACCTACCGAGGTTAATAATATATCCTTCATGAGAGCAGGTGACATGTTCTCTTTAACAATACTGAACGAAGCGAACACAACCTCTCCATTTTGGTATATGGTGAAGGCAAACGACACATCTGACAACTGGAATTCATCTTCATGGTACAGTGTAAACATTTCAGATAATGATCCACCTACATTCCTTTTTGATGGTTCCACAGAATTTGCTTACACCGGAGAAGCCTTTGGATTCGTTACCAACATGGATGACAATGTCGGCATATTCCGGGCAAGTATCAACTTCACCATTGGTGGTATCAATTACAATTTTTCAATGTGCGGCGCAGGAAATTCAAGACAGACCCTGATAGTTATACCTCTGGAGGACAAGGGGATCATGGAATACTTTTTCTGGTTCAGCGATGGAGCAGGAAATGAGGGGACAAGTCCAACTTTCTCAAGGACGATCTATGATATCACACCACCTTACGTTATCGAGGATCTAACTTCTGGACCTGTGAATTCCAGTGATGTCCTCAAGATCCACCTCCGGGTCATAGACAACTGGGAGATCGTGGAAGGATGGATGAACTATGAAATGGAGGGATGGTATCAGGGTCCAGCAATGGTCCCTTTCCTGATTCCCGGGGATGGGAATTTCACTATACTTTTTGCGATACCTGGTAACTTCACCGGGAATTTCACCTATAATGCTACTTTCGTTGATAGTTCTTTGAACCAATTTACAACCGAGAACAGGACCGTTATTGTGAATGATGGGACACGACCCAAATTGGTAGATGATCTCACCAACAGGATAACCACTACTGGTGAGGAGATGATCTTCGGTTTCAAGGTAGATGATAATATTGCTGTTTCCGAGGTAGCGGTTACATACAAGTTTCCAGGAGAGGATTGGTTCACCTCATTCACTTCATATGATGAACAGTTGGATTCATGGTTGTATGATCTTGATGTTCCGATCAACAGAGAAGGTGAGGGGCAGTATTATGTGAAGATCACAGATACCTCCGGGAATTTCTATCTCGGTGATGTTCGAACCTTCTATATTTTCGACAATGATGATCCCGAGATACTGTTCGATGACACCGATGATACTGCGGAAACAGGCCGAAACTTCACGTTCAAGATAACTGTCAGGGACAATACCGGGATATCGTCTGTGAAGATTGAATATTCAATTGATGGAACGGAATGTGAAATACAGCTTCAAAGGACGATGCCGGTAAGTAATGGATATCTTTACGAGGCTACCATTGTTGTTCCTGATGATTCTTTCGGCAATCTGTCATATTCTTTCACAATAATGGACCAGAGAGGAAATCAGGTGATGAATTTCGGATCTGTTGAAATAGTGGATTCGATACTGCCGGAGATAGTAGAAGTTCGTTTCATGGATGTTCTATCTGACCAGAGGGTTATCTCCCTGTCAACCGGAGATGGATTCTTGATAGAGGTCGATGTTTCGGACAATGTAGATCCATTCATGGTTGAATTCAGATATGTCCTTCCAGGTGAGATAGATGAAATACAAATTATCCTTACGAGAGGATTGAAGTTCAACAATACAAGGGCCTTCAATGGGACAATTCAAGCTCCGAACAATATCACGGGTCCAATGAAGTTCGCCATCATAGCCACAGATGCAAATGGGGTGGATAATGTAACTTTCTCTTCGACAATATTCATTCTGGACAACGATCCACCTGAATTGATTAGCATCGAATATCCCCACGAGATCGGGATATTTTCATACATCAACATCACTTTGGAGGCAGTTGATAATATCAGGGTGATGTCAGTATTTATCCATTATACCTCTCCAGGGAATTTTTTTAGCGAATCATATTTGGAAATGGAGACCGAAGATGGTAGAAACTTTACGATATCGCATCCTGTCATACTAGGAAACCTCGATCCGTATTCTTTATCCGTTGAGATATCCGATGGACAGAACAGTCTTTGGCACACAATCAATATCACAGTGATTGATGATTTACCACCACAAGTTATCTTTATCACACCATCCGGCAGAACCCATCCAGATGATACATCGATCCTGTTTCAGATGACGATCTCTGATATGACAGATTGGGAATTGGTTTCTATTGCATTTGTCCAGGGAGATATCGGGATCGTTCTGATAAATTACACCGTTAATGAAGAACTGATCGAGTTCTACTACTTCCCGACCGATCCTGGCAACTGGGAGCTTCAAGTCTATCTAAAAGACAGTAATGGATTGTCCTCAGTCTCCCGAATGACCTTCAATATCTACGACAATACACCTCCGTATTTTCAGATCCTGTCCCCTGCAGATAATGTAGAATGGGATGAGATCGTAAAATTGGAGATCGATGATTATCAGGACAGTTCCGCCATATCGACTGTAGAATGGACCATCATGGGACCCGATGGAGAAAAGAAGGTATATTACAGCACCTCGGTTGAATTTGAAGTGTGGGGTGAAGGGGAATACCGAATATCTCTTCAGATCACCGATCAGAATGGAAACACCAATGAGAAAATAAAATGGCTCAAGGTCGAACCAAAACCTGAGGAAGATAGAACAAACCTGCCCTTGATCATACTGATAGTTATGACCGCAATGATCGGTGGGTTGGTCCTTTGGGTTTCAGTCAAAGAAAAACTTCCAGAGTGGATGAGAAATTGGAAGGATCGATAAGATTTCGGGTCCCTTTCAACAATGCTTATATGCTATCTGCCCAATTGATGGACTATCTGGAGTGATTGGAATGAAGAAAGTAGTAATGCTGGTCACAGCTCTTGTCGCGATATCGTTTCTCTTGACCGTAGTTCCACTAAATGTGGAATCTCAGGATGTGGGACCTAATTCCTACGTCAAGGGGACAGTGTATGATGCTGTTACTGAGGAGCCCTTAAGTGAAGCAATGGTCAGATTGTTCACAGGCACTGGCGGTCAGGGATACAGGACCGAAGAGGATGGTACCTACGTTTTCGAACTCACTGTTCTTCTGAATGAAGAATTCGATATATATACTGGAAAAGATGGCTATTATGATCTGTGGGATAGCGGTGAAATTGGGCGCGATGAAACTGTGACGATCGACTTCTATCTCGAACCTAAAACCACAATGGTCTATGGATATGTCACAAACCTGGATACTGAAGAACCGGTCACTGATGCCTATATACAGCTTTACTCCACCAATGTGGACGGGAAT